>NZ_JBNGCO010000058.1:0-17308 GCF_049974805.1 Baaleninema sp. | reverse complement strand
ACAGCCGATTTTTCAAGTGATGGTGCGTGACGATTTTTCGGTTTTCGGCTCGACAGCCGATTTTTCAAGTGATGGTGCGTGACGATTTTTCGGTTTTCGGCTCGACACCCGATTTTTCAAGTGATGGTGCGTGACGATTTTTCGGTTTTCGGCTCGACACCCGATTTTTCAAGTCACGCACCCTACGGATTGTTCGCTGTAAAACGCCTCTGTGTCCTCTGTGTCTCTGGGCGTGAATTAGAGAAGCGAGGTTACTGCGTTTGTTGCAGGGTCAATCATCGCAGTTTCCCAACCATTCGCATTTGTCTGATTCTTCTCCTCTTCCGGCGAGAAGGACAGATTGGGTATCCTGGGTATCGTCTGATTTGGATGCGGTTCGAGGGGTGGAAAAATGGATAGAGATGGCTTGGGAAATGGCCAAGCCGGATAGGGCGATCGCCATGGCAAGCGCACCGAGTCGGTATCCGAGGAGCGGCATACTGGATATTACGAGAGTCCTCATGTTTGCAAATTCCAAACGCTGTTCTAACTGGGGAAATGCAGGGAAGTTCTCACATTGCCCCTACTTCTTCTTTCAGGGGTTTCACTCTTAATTCTGGGCAGTTTGGGGGTGGAAATTCCCGAACTGAGGACTCTTTCGCGGCTGTCATGGTCGTGTTGGCGATCGATCCGCGATCGCCCTTCTCCCAACTCCCCTGTCCGAGGGGGGCTAAGGAGGGATACTGACGTTATGAGGACTTTAGCGGCGGCGATTCAATCCCAGCGTTCGTCACACATGGCAAAATACACGCAACGCTGGCATTTTTCGGCTTCGGGCGTTGCGGCGATGTGGCCCGATCGCACGCCTGTCACGATCGATTCCAATATTTCTTCGTCTTCGTGTTGTATCTCTGCGACGTTCCACGAATACAGTTTTTCATGTCGAAGGTCGGCTAAAATGGCGCGGGATTTGTGGAGTTTCTGCGCCACGGCTAAGAGTTCTAAGCGATGACACTCGGTTCCGACGATGCCATCGACGCCGAGGCAGCGATCGAGCCGGGTTCGCACGTCGAGAACGCCATCGTCGCCCAGTTCGATCGCCGTTCCGCGCAGTTCTAACCCATCGAAATCTAAGGCGAATCTCAGTTCGCCTTGCATGGGAAGTTGTCGCAGTTCTTGAAAGACGGGATGGGTGTCGAACTGGGCGATCGCGTCCATAACTAAAGCTAACGATCGCTCCTCTAAATCGGGATCGATCGCCCTCAAAACTTCGCGATCGCGCAGCTGGTGGGCGATAGCTTTACGAACCAGTCGATCGCACCGCTGCTGTACCAACAGGGTTTCGTCTAAACCGGGATGGCCGTATAAATGACGGTAGGCGAACTGTTTGGGACAAACGGCGTAGTCGCTCAACGCCCCAAACGACAGCACGTCCGCCGTCAGGGGAACGCTGCTGAGGAGCGCCGGGGCGGTTTCTTCGGGCAGTCGGGGCAGTTCCGGATCGTCTAAATTCAAATTTTCAGGCAAATTCTCCGGAAACGGCCAGGTCAAAATCGGGATTTCCGCCGCCTCTAAGCCCGGAGACAGTCGATCGAGATAGCCTCCAGATCGATGGCACCCTGTCAAAATCAGGCGGTCTCTCGCCCGCGTCAGCGCCACGTACAACAATCGAAGGGTTTCCGCCTCCTCCCGCTGTTGCTGGAGTCGCTGCAACCACACTTGCAACACGGGCTTTCCCGAAACCTCAAAATCCTCATCGAACGTCAACGCCACCCCGTACTCGGGATCGAAGGACACCAGCGACGAAGGACTCGGAGAACGAGAGGTCATATCGGCTACGAACACCGCCGCCCATTCTAACCCCTTAGACTTGTGAACCGTCATCAAGGACACGGCGTTACTGGCATCGAGGGGCAATCGGGGAATCTTCACCTCCCCCGCCACCAACCGCAGCAATCTCCGAACCACCCCGTACAAACTCTGATGTTCCGCTTCCAACTGGCGAACCAGTTCCCGAAACCCCCGCCAGTCCGCTTCTCGCCGCGTGGAACCCGGGAGGTTCGCCAATACTGCGGTATATCCGGTTAAGCGATCGACCAATTGCAACAGTCGCGAGGGAACTTCCCGAAAACTGGCGGTTCGGAGTTTTCGCAGCACCTCCACCGGATTGAGGTGGGGTACATCGTCGAGACTCGCCCAATCCACCGTTTGCAACCGCTGCCACCAGGTGGGAGACTTCTCGGAGGTACGCGGCGGCGTTGTCAGGGCGATTTGCAATAGGGCGCGATCGCTGACGGCGAAAAAGGGACTCCGAAGTACCGCCACCAACGCCAAATCGTCGTCGGGGTCCGCCAGAAACCGCAACAGGGCGAAAGCGTCTTTGGCTTCGCGGGTGTCGAGGAGACTGTCTCCCCCGGCGAGGGCGACAGGAATTCCTCGGGATTCGAGAACGTCGGCGTAGGTTTGTAGGGGACGACCGGTGCGGGCGAGGATGGCGATATCGCCGTAGTCGATGGGGCGCAGGCGATCGCTCTCTTTATCGCGAACGGGGGTTTTTTCCGCCACCAGTTGCGTCACGATATCGGCAATTTTCTGAGCTTCTGCCCGTCGTTTTGCGGCTCGATCGACCCCTTTGGGGGCATCGAGGGTCCAGACTTCGATATGGGGGTCGTCGTGGGGCGGTTCTTGGCGGTGGGCGACGAGATCTTGGTGAAGATTTTCGAGAAGGGGTTGAAAGATGCGGTTGACGCGATCGAGCAGGGGATGGTGGGCGCGGAAACAGAGACTCAACACCACGTCGTCGCCGTTGTCTCGGGCGATTTGACGGCGAACCCGATCGAACACCCGCACGTCCGCCCGTCGAAAGCCGTAAATGGACTGTTTGACATCTCCGACGATGGTGAGTTTGGCCTCTGAGGCTAGGGCGTCGAGAAGTTGGGCTTGGATGGGGTTGGTGTCTTGAAACTCGTCGACGAGAAAGGCTTTGAACCGTTGGCGGTAGAACTGGCGAACGCTGTCGTGGTTTAAGGCGTTGAGGGCGCAGACTTCTAAATCGGCGAAGGTTAACAGGCGCGATCGCCGTTTCTGTTGCATCAAGTCCTCCCAGGTATACTCGAAGGCCTCTTTGAGGGCGGGGAGCATTTCGGCCAGGCGATCGTCTAGTTCGCTGGTTTGCAAGCTCACGAATCCCAGCTTGAGGGCGTTGCGGACGAGTTCTCGCAGGGGTTTGATGGCGGCTTTGACGCGATCGAGTTCTCCCGTCGCCCAGTTTTTTTTACTTCCGCCCCGCAAGTCGATGCTGGCGAGGGTTTCGAGATGTCGGGCGTCTGGGTCTCCGGCTTGAATGCGTTTGATGGCAATGCAGGCGTTTTGACGCTGGGTTTCCAGTTTGTCCCCCGCCCTTCCGATGCAGCTTTGCAAGACTTCTACGCTGTCTCGCCAAACGGGATGGTTTAATAATTCCTCGAACCCTTGGTTTCGGAGGTGGGCGGCCAGTTCTGGCCAACCTTCGCCGCTGTGACGGAACGCTTGTTTCACTGAGATGGGATCGTCGAGAAGCGGGGGTAAAACGGTACGTAAGAGACGATAGGGGAGTTTTTCATAGATCGACTCCGGTAGTCGATCGAGTACTTCTAAAAGTGCCTCTTCGAGCCAAAGTTGGGCTTCGATTTGGTCGAGAATGCGGAAATCCGCCGGAACTCCCGCCGCGTCGGGATGTTCGCGACAAATGCGGGCGGCCAGGCTGTGAAAGGTGCTGATGGGGGCGGCTTCAAGTTCGGCGAGAATTTCGCTGAAGGGCGTCTGGGGTTTTCTGTCGCCGTTCGAGGGTTCGGTGGAATGCTGTTGCTGTCGGGCGAGACGGCGAATGCGCGATCGCAGTTCCATCGCCGCTTTTTCCGTAAACGTCACCGCCACCACCTGTAACGGCGACAGCCCCTCTTCGAGGAGATGGTACAGATAGCGTTCGGCGAGGGTAAAGGTTTTTCCCGTTCCCGCCCCAGCCGTAATCGCGACGCTGTGGGGGGCGTGGGCGGCGCGGTGTTGTTCGGGCGTCAGACTCATTCGATTGCGGGGTAAGGTCGGGGAATTTTTACATCGATTTTTACATCGATTTTTACATCGATCTGTAAAATTGTATCGAAAGCATCTTGCATTTCGTCACGTTATCGTCTTTTACAGGCCATTTAAAAAGTTATTCTTTGTCTGTTGCCTTTTTTCGCTGCTGTTCGTTAATATATTTCAGGACGGATGGATAAACCGTCTTCACCTGATAAATACCGTCGGCTACCGTTTCATAAAAAGCCGATCTATAGTAAGGACATACTCGGTTTCAGAGCAAACTGGGTATGTTCTTGTTTTTCGATTGCATTTTTCTATTTTATTCCATAGTTTATCGCACAGTTTATCTCGGTTTATCTCGAACTTTATCTCGAATTTCCCATGTCTCGATCGACCGTCCGTCCCGCTCTCGTCACCCAGGTTTTACCCGATTCGATCGCCGAAGACATTGGCTTTCAGCCAGGCGATCGCTTGGTATCCATCAACGGCGTTGCCCCGCGCGATCTCATCGATTACCAATTTCTCTGCGCCGATGAATTTCTCACCTTAGAAGTTCTCGACGAGGCCGGAGAAACCCACACCGTCGAAATCGAAAAAGACTACGACGACGACTTAGGATTGGAGTTCGAGTCGGCTCTTTTCGATAACTTAATTCAGTGTAACAACCGCTGTCCCTTTTGTTTTATCGACCAAAAACCGCCGGGGATGCGCGATACCTTATATCTCAAAGATGACGATTACCGCCTCAGTTTCCTTTACGGTTCCTATTTAACCCTGACGAACCTACCGCCAGGGGAGTGGGAACGCATCGAACGAATGCGACTGTCGCCGCTGTACGTCTCCGTTCACGCCACGGAACCGGAGGTGCGATCGCGCCTGTTGAAAAATCCGCGCGCCGGGTTAATTTTAGACCAATTGCAGTGGTTTCAGGAGCGCCGCTTACAAATTCACGCCCAGGTCGTCGTCTGTCCCGGTATCAACGACGGAATTCACTTAGAACGCACCTTACAAGATTTAGCCCAATTCGGCGGCGGCGAAGTTCCCGCTGTGGCGTCGGTGGCGGTGGTTCCCGTGGGCTTGACCCGGTTCCGTCCCCCGGAAGACGAACTGGTTCCCGTTTCTCCGGAGGATGCAACAGCCACCATCGCGCAAGTTCGCGCCTTACAAGAGGAGTTTCGCCGTCAGTGGGGTTCGACGTTCGCGTGGCTAGCCGACGAGTGGTTTTTAATCGCCGGAATGCAGATTCCTGATACCGTCGATTACGAAGATTATCCGCAAATTGACAACGGTGTGGGGTCGATTCGCCTGTTTCTCGATCGCTTCACTGAAGACGCCGATCGCTTGTTACCGGAGTCCGTTTCGCCCCCCCGTCGCCTGACGTGGGTGGTGGGAAATGCCGTCCGAACCGCCTTCGACCCCATTCTCGATCGCCTCAACGCCGTCGAGGGCTTAACGGTGGAAATGGTACCTCTCAACAGCGACTTTTGGGGACAGGAAATCAGCGTCACCGGGGTTCTCACGGGACAAGATTTATTAAAAGGGTTGAAACATCGGGATTTGGGAGATGCGATCGTTCTCCCCACGGTGATGTTGAAACACGGCGAAACTCGCTTTCTCGACGATGTAACCGTTGCCGATTTAGAACGAGAATTCGGCGTTCCGGTATGGTTAGCCAACGGCAGCGAGGGACTGATTCAATGCTGCATCGAAGGCTGTCTCGATGCCGTTCCCGCTGGGGCTAAGGCATAACGACGCAATCTTTCGGCGTCCATCGATCGCCCACCTCCATTTGAGGCATGGCCGTCAGTTCCACCGTTCCGTTATCGCGATGCTGCCAACTCGTGGCTTCAGCCAGAGGCATCACATCTCGAGACCCGCCATCGTCCGCCGAACTTTCTTCCATCTCCACAGATCCCTTGTCATGGGTGGCTGCGGCGCGATCGCCAGATATCTCGACCCCTTGCCAATCCACCCACACCGTCTGACCCCGCCGGAGGTGGGTCGGGTCTTCAGGAAGTCCGCCCCGTCCCGTCACGACGAAGGTATTGCCCTCAGCGGCAGCCGTACAGACGGATACCACCTGAGTCGCGGGATCGACGGGTTCGCTGGTCAGGGTCAATACCGCCGCACTGGTATCGAGGGCTGGTTCTGTCACCTCTACGACCCCATCGACCCCCAGTTGAGAACTGGCGGTAATGCGACTCTCGGCAGAAAGATACAATCCTTGCGTTTCGATTTGGATGTTGCCTCCTGCCCCCTCAAAGGCATCCGCCGTCACGGTACTGTCGTTTAACAGCGTCAGCGTATCGGCAATCAATTGCAGGTTTCCGCCGTTCCCGATCCCGCCGGCTTCTGTGGTAATTTGACTGCCATTTTGCAAAACGACCCGGTTCCCTCGAATCTCTAAATTGCCCCCCAGTCCCGATCGCGTCGAGGCCCCGATCCGACTGCGACTGTCGAGACGCACGCGATCGGCCTCTACCAACAGGGTTCCGGCATTTCCGGCACCTTCGTTGTTCACTCCCACGAATCCCTCGCCACTCAATCGCAATTCCGGGGTGTGAATCGCAAGCTGTCCGGCGTTTCCGGTGGGAAACCGCACGAACAACCCCGTGGCTTCGTCTGCGATCGAGGCGGATGAGGAGATCTGACTGGGAACCACCGTCGTCGAAACGCTATCTCGCACTTCCACAAATTCGGAGGCGTTGACGGTGAGGTTGCCCGCGTTCCCGGCGGCAAAGGTATTGGTGTTTAAAACTACCCCGTCTCGGATGACGAGTTGAGCGGTATTGATGGTGACGTTTCCCGAATTTCCGGCGATAAAACTGAGGCTGCCGATGGTACTCGGCACGACGATAACGGGGGTAACGCCTGCAATTTCGACGCGATCGACCACATTGAGGGTGATATTGCCTCCTACTCCTGTGCCGTAGGTTAGGGAAGCGATGGAGTTTCCGCCGAAGAGCCGCAAATTCGAGGCGGTTACGGAAATATCGCCCGCTTTACCGTCGAAGCGGTTCAGGGTCAACAAACCGCTCGGACCGAACAAGGGATTGGCGGGATCGATCGATCCTTCGAGGGTTTCGCGAACGTTGACGGTTATATTGCCCCCGGCGGCGGAACTCAAGCTGTTCGAGAGGATCTCGCCCCCGTTTTCGAGGATGAAGTGGCCGGCAGAAACGAAAACATCTGCCCCCGCTCCCAAGGCAATATTACTGACTTGCAGGCTCGATCGCGCCCCCTCCGAAACCGCTCCGGATATCGACAGGGTATCGGCCGCAACGAGTCTCACCTCCCCATCATCGAGATTGCCCCGATTTTGTACGGCCAACAGCGATCCGTCTCGAACGTCGATGTTTTCACCGTACACTTGCATTGATGCGGAACCGATACCGCTGGCATCGACGAAGGCGAGATCGATAAATCGCACGTTTCCCAGAATTTGGGCGTTACTGTAATCGAAACTCCATCCGGAGGAGGAGGGGACGAACCGGACGGTTCCCTGACGCACCGCCGCCAGTTCCAGATGTCCGCCCGGTGCGATGGCGCTTCCGCCGTCAATTTGCAGGTTTCCGCCGACGAGGGCGAGGGTTTGTCCTTCGGAGACTTGTAATCCTGTGGGTTCGAAGGTGGGATCGAACAGCGGCACCGGAAAGATCAGGTTGGGATCTAAAGGATAGCCTGCCCCGCGCAGGGCGATGGCGTTGGGGTTGTCCCGGTTCCACTGCAACCCCACGGGAACTGTCACCGCCAGGAGAGGCGCATCGGCGGGA
This sequence comes from Baaleninema sp., assembly GCF_049974805.1. Lineage (NCBI taxonomy): Bacteria > Bacillati > Cyanobacteriota > Cyanophyceae > Oscillatoriales > Oscillatoriaceae > Baaleninema > Baaleninema sp. The sequence continues at coordinate 9,497 of NZ_JBNGCO010000058.1, read as the reverse complement.
TCGATCGCGCTGAACTCGAAACCGTTTTCAAAGAGGAGACTCTCGGCGGTACTGGCCATAAAAGACCCGCCAATGTCGAGGCGAGCGTTCGGTCCGAAAACGATACCGTTGGGATTGAGTAAAAATAAATTCGCCGTGCCGTTGGCTCTGAGTAATCCGTCAATATTGGAAATCTGGTTTCCCGTTACCCGAGTCAGAATATTTTCAATGTCGGCAGCGTTGTTAAAAACCGCTTCACTTCCGGTGGGCAGTGAAAACTCGCGAAAGGAGTGAAAGAGGTTGTTTCCCGCTTCCATTCCTCCATTCAGGGTGTAAATTTCTTGCTCGACAGTGACGTTAGACGGGACAGAAAGTGTGTCGTCTGGGACAATCTGTCCGACCACCTGGGTTGCTCCGACAATTGGGAAAATTACCAGACTCGAAAGGGCTGCCAAACCATAGGAAAATGACATTATGTCATTTATATTTTTTGCCAAATAACAGCGATGGTTCATCTATTTTATTCTACGGAATTCTCTTTTTCAATCTGATATTAACCGCATTTAATAGCGTCAACAAGATAAACCCAAAAAACTTTAAAAACCCTTCGATCGATTCGAGTCCGTCATTTAACGGTGTCAAATCAAATCTCTGGCAACAGCTTAGGGGGGCAGAAAAGTCTTGAAACCCTTGTTAGAAAAGATATCGCCGTATTCAAGGGTTGTCCCGCCATCTCAGATCCCCGGCATCTTGGAGATGCCGGGGATCTTGCCCCCTAATTCATATTTTTGGTATTTTGTCAATCCCCGATCTCGAAAAGTTTTCTGCACCACTGAGATGGCAACAGTACTTCAGTGCGGTTCGATCGATTCCTCTGAAATGCCATAGCGATCGAACTGCCAACCATGACAGCAAATCTCTCAAACCCTGATTTGAAATGCCAATTTCAGAGCCAAAATTCTGTTAAGGCCTAACGATACAGCGTCGCGGCGTCCATCGATCGATCGCCCCTTCCGAACCCGCCAACAGTTCCACCGTTCCGTTATCGCGACGTTGCCAGCGAGTCGCTTCCACCAACGACACCGAAGACTTCTCCGAAGGCATCTCAAACTCCGTCGCCTCGGAATCCGTATCGTCAATTTCCATCAACCGCATATCCACCCACACCGTCGGATGCCGCAGGATTTGAGTAGGATCTTCAGGAAGTCCGCCGTTTCCCGTCACCACGAAAGTATTGCCCTCCGCCATCGCCGCACAAGCCGAGACAACCTGCGTCGCCAGGTCGATAGGTTCGCTGTCTAGAGCCACCATAGCCGTACTGGTATCGAGGGTTGGCGTCAACACTTCCACAATGCCGTCTCCACCCAATCGAGAACTGGCGGTAATCTGGCTCTCTGGCGAGAGAAACAGCCCTTGCGTGTCGATGGTAATGTTGCCCCCCACCCCTTCAAACGCATTAGCCGTGACGCGACTGCCATCGAGAACCGCCAGGGTTGCCGTCTCAATGGCAATATTGCCGCCGTTCCCCGTTCCTCCCGCCTCAGCAGAAATCTCGCTGCCTCGGCGCAGTTGCAACGAATTCTCTAGCTGTAACACCACATTTCCCCCTTCTCCAGATTGCGTCGAGGCTGTAAGGTCGCCGTGGTCGAGTTCGATCGATCCCGCAGAGACCACCAAAGACCCGGCATTTCCCGAACCGTCGTTTCTCACCGTCACCTGTGCGCCGTCAGAAACCCGCAACAAAGGAGTCCGAACGGTCAAATCTCCAGAGGACCCGCTGGGAAACGCAGGAATACCAAACAACTGTTGCAAGGATTCATCGGGAATATTCGCCGAAGAGTCGATAAGGCTAGGATTAACAGACCCCGGAACCGTACCGCTGACTTCCACGAATTCCGAAGCGTTGACGACCACACTTCCCGCCGCACCGCTGCCCGCCGTAGACGCCGCAATCCGACCCCCCGCAAGTAAGGTGAGAGTCTGACTATCAACCGTCAAGCTACCCGCATCGCCGGCATTGAGTGCCAACGCCGCTAGGATACTGGGGGAGAACGTCAAAGGCGCGACGCCAATCAGTTCGATGTCCTCAGCAAAAAGCCGCAGATTTCCGCCGTCGCCGACGCCGAAGGTTGAAGAGGAAATGCTTCCGCCACAACAAAGAGTGAGGCGTCCGGTGGCAACGGTCGTATTGCCCCCATCACCCGCCCCGACGGTTAGGGTATTCACCAGAACGGTCTGCTGGGGATAGGTCGGTTCGGGAGCGCCCAGACTTATGGATTCGCTGGCGTTGACTCGCAGGTTTCCCCCCTCCCCCACACCGAAGGTTCTGACGGACACCGACGCCCCTCGATCGAGGGTTAACCGTCGCGTCGAAAGGGTTACGTCTGCCCCTCGTCCGGGCCCCAAGGCTTCGCTGGAAATGCCCCCCCGTAAATTGCCGTCTGCGGTGAGTCCCTGCCACGTGACGGATTCGGAGGTTGCGATATCGATCGATCCCGAAGGGTCTACCCCAAAACTTTGCACCAAGATGATCGAACCGTCCGCCCCCTCGAAATTCCGCCCTCGCACCTGAATCGACCCTCCCGGTAACGGCAGGACTTCACCTGTCTCCATCGTCCCGCTGGCATCAACCAAAGCTTGTTGACTCAATTTAATATCAGCAAAATCGCCGATGTTTTCGTATCCCACCGCCCAACCTTCAGCCACGGGCGTTAGACTCACTGAAGCGGTATTTTCAGGTGAATTGCTGTCGCTCAACCCCCCAACGGCTCCGAGTTCGATACGGCCAGCTTCAGCGGTGACCGTCGCCCCTTCTAACACCAGGTTTCCCCCCAGCAGTGCCAAGGTTCGACCGGGACGAACCCGCAATCCTTCTTCACTTTGGGTTCGATCGCTGGGAAAGAAACTCGCCGATAAGAACGTCGCCCCCTCGCGAGTTAAGCGATGTCCCGTCCCCCGCACCCGAATCTCTCCCGGCGTCCGTCCGTACTGCAACCCCACAGGAACGCTCACGGTTAGCATTGGCGTCGTCTCAGGTTCGCTAGTAGTGAAGACACTCCCGTTGGAGAACTGGATACTTTCGGCGGTACTGGCAAAAAAAGACCCGCCGATATCGAGGCGAGCGTTCGGTCCGAAAACGATACCGTTGGGATTAATCAGGAATAAGTTGGCAGTTCCGTTCGCCCGGAGAAGTCCGTCGATATTGGAAATCTCGTTTCCCGTGACGCGCGTGAGGATGTTTTCGATGCGGTTCGCATTGTCAAAAAAGGCTTCGCTTCCTGTGGGAAGCGAAAACTCTTCAAAGGAATGAAATAAGTTATTTCCGGCTTCGGTTCCCCCCTCTAGGGTGTAAGTGTTTCCCTCAAGAGTGACCGTTGAAGACTGGGGCAAGGTGCCATCGGGAACGATTTGCCCGAAGGCAGATATCGCGCTTATCGAGAGGATCGATAGGGTTTTTATCAAAATCTCAGGCACGGCGATCCCTACCCTGTTTCTATCACTAGGGTCTTCGTTTCGATCGATAGTCATAGCAGAGTTAAAACTAGAGGATATAACGGTATGTTTTCTACTATGACTCCTCCGTGCTTCGACTGTCGAAACCTTTCTCCGGCGGGGCCTCGAAAGGGGCATTTTGGGCAGACTTAAAACTTACCGTCAAAAAAAACCCAGCATCTCGGAGATACTGGGTGACTGGCGACAAAACCTCTGTGTCCTTTGTGCCTCTGTGGTGAATCGCCTTGAGAATCGGATTCACGAGGAGAGTCGGGAGATTGGAAGCCCTGTCGCGTGATTCGCGGGGATTGATTACCCATACAACTCGGCGACGTATTCGCCATAACCGTTGTAATGCAACGTCGGGCGAACGTCCCAGGAAAAGGACGGGCCTCGTCCCACCATCCGTTCTTCCGCCTGCGACCATCGCGGATGGGGTTTGTCGGGATTTACGTTCGCCACGAAGCCGTATTCCTTGGGAACTAAGGTATTCCAGAAAGTGGCCGGTTTTTGCTCTAAAAATTCGATTTTGACGATGGATTTAGCCCCTTTAAAGCCATACTTCCAGGGAATCACCATGCGAATCGGCGCACCGTTCTGTTTGGGCAGGGTTCGACCGTAAACCCCCGTGGCGAAAAACGCCAGTTCGTTGGCCATTTCTTCGATGGTGAGACCTTCGGTATACGGCCAGGGCATCGAATAGGGACGCCAACCGGGGCCGGAGGTGACGTCGGGATCGTAGTAGGACTGAAAGCGGACGTATTTGGCACTGCTGAGGGGTTCGACATCTTTGAGTAACAACCGCATGGGAAACCCCGCCCAAGGCACCACCATCGCCCAGGCTTCGACGCAACGGAAACGATAGATGCGTTCTTCGATGGGAAATTTGCGTTGCAAGTCGTCTAGATCGTAGGTTCGGGGGTTTTTGACTAACCCGGTTACTTCCACTTTCCAATCTTCGGTGGGTAAGGCCTGGGCTGACCGCCAAATGGATTTGTTGCCGCCGAATTCGTAAAAGTTGTTGTACTGGGTGGCTAGATCGCGAGGTGTTAGGGATCGATCGACTTCGGCAAAGTTGGGGTTGCGGGGAATGTCCCCCAAGGGTACGGTTCCCGCTGTGGGGTTGTCCGAACGGTTGCGGCGAGACTGACAGCCGGTTAGGGAGGTGGCGGCGATTCCCACTCCCGCCCCGATGAGGCTTTTCATGAAACGACGGCGGTTGTAGAAAAACGCTTCTGGCGTGACGTCTCGTTCTGGGAGTTCCCAGGTTTTGCGAATGCGAAGAAACACGACAAGCTCGAACCTTTGTTGTTAACGGGTCTCACTTATCTTAGCGACTGCGGTTCGATCGCACTGTGGAAATCTTCGGCGATAGAAAAAAGACTGGAATTCCCTTGTATTGCGCGAGAAATTCTGGCGTTGAAAGCAATTGAAGCGATAACTGAAGCGGAGATAGACCTTGTGAGTGCGGAGTACGGGCGACGGCCTGACATTACAACTGGCGCTTTCCCTGACGTTTGAAAGTTGCAATGGCTCTTCGATGCGTTCTGTCTTTTGCAAAGTCTTTGCAAACTTCTTGCAAAGAGACGGTAAAGAGAGGGTCGATCGCTCGCAGGCTCCAACATCGCCATGCCATTTCGGAGGACTCGTTTACAGCTTTAACGGGGACAGGGTGCGGCTTCCAGCCAACACTAAGCCCAAAATCAACAGTTGCACGGGCCAAGGGGCGAGAGCAATGTCGAGAATAAAGCATAAGGCGACGATTCCCAGTGCAAAGATGCGCGGAATCTCTTCGGAAAGATTCACGTATAAATATCCTGCAATGAGAGCAGTGACAATCGAAATTATGAAGATAGGTGACATCGTACTGACCGTAAAGACTAGAAAACTTATAAAAAGCCCAATCTCAGGCGTTTTAAATGAAGTTCTGTCAACTTTTATGAAGCTGTTGACAATACTTTGTTACATTGTGCAATAACTTATAGCACAGATTTGTAAAACAGTGTAATTCAAATGAGAAGCCTGGTCGCTGTAGCGGCTAGGTATTTATACTGATGAGATCCGGCTATACCTAACTTGCCCTTTCACATCCAATATAATAGCACTCTTGCTTGGAATGGGTTTTATTTTTTGTTTGGATATTCGATCTGACGAATTTATTTTTTCGTCTGTTCCCTATGCTGTAAGTCTATATTGCATAGGGTTTTACGCTATTTCCGGACAAAAAAAGACTACGATCGAACCTTGATAAACCAACGGCGTTGATAGAGAAAATAGGCGATCGAACCCCACAGCAGGACGTTGGCGATCGCATAGGCGATCGACCCCCCAAAGTCTCCAGCCCAAGACTGAAACAACCGCTGATAAATCCAAGATTGCAACGATATCGTCTCCTCAGCGGTTTCAACGGGCGTATACAGTAAAATTCGCGTCCAAAACCCCGTTCCCACAAAAATCACGATGGCGTTACGTCCCATCACCTGAAAGGGAAACGCCCAACTTTTCCATCTCCACACTTCAATAAGCTGATACAGTAGCGCCAGCAGCAACCAACACCAACCTGCACTGTAAACCACATAGGAACTCGTCCAGAGGGATTTGTTTAAGGGGAAAATCGATCCCCACAAGCCTCCAATAATCAATCCGACGATCCCAACTACAATTAAGACCAAACTCGTTTGTGAATCCCTCAGCTGTCGTCGCAACCAATCCCCGGTAAAATACCCCAGCAAGACGGTGACGGTAGCGGGAAGCGTACTCAACAAGCCTTCAGGATCGAAGGTTCCATCTCTTAACAAGTGGGGTTGTCCCAAAATCAGTCGATCGATATAGCCGACTAAATTCCCCTCTCGCGACAAATCTCCCACGCCGAAACCCGGAACGGGAACCGTCACCATCACCACCTGATACGCCACCAGAACCATCGCCGCCAACATCATTTGTTGCAGGGGTTTCAACCGCAACACCACCAGCGACGCCAACAGGTAGGCTAGGCTGATGCGTTGCAACACCCCCATAATGCGAATCGTACTCCAGTCGTAGGTATAGAAGCCGTTCAGCAGCAGTCCCAAGACGAATAAAATCAGGCTGCGTTGCAAAATCCCTCTGTAAACTGACCAAGGAAAGCGACGGAACGCAAAATATTTGGCGAAGGAAAACGCCATCGCTACGCCGACGATGAATAGAAACGCGGGAAATACGAGATCTGTGGGCGTGAAACCGTGCCATTCGGCGTGTTTGAGAGGACTGTAAACGTATTTCCAGCTTCCTGGGTTGTTGACTAAAATCATCGCCGCGATCGCGATTCCCCGAAAGACATCCAGAGAAACTAATCGCGGCCATCGTACTAGGCTCTTCATGGAAAGGGAGAGGGGTAGATGGGTAGATGGGGAGATGGGGAGAAAATTTCACGATCGTACCATCATCTCATCATCCCATCATCTCATCATCCCATCATCCCATCATCTCTTCATCCCATCATCTCATCATCCCATCATCTCATCATCCCCTCATCCCCTCATCTCCTCATCTCGTCGAACGCTGTCGAAACTGCTTCCGCTTTCGGTTTGGCGGGGGTGAGAACGCGCAGATCTGAGGTGAAGGTGGTGGTGGTGACGCTGGCGTCGGAGGGACGGATGATGCTGACGTGAAGCCGCAGGTTCGGGGTGGCGAACCAAATTCGCTCTTCCCGCGTCACGGTATCTTGAGATGAGATGACGGTGAAGGTTCCGTCTTGACTGAGTTGGTACTCGCCGATGCTAACGATCGCATCGGGTTCGAGGGCTAGTTGGATGAGTTTTCCGAGGTTGGCGTTGTCGGGGTTGGGAACGGGAATTACGAGGCTGCGACTGAGGCGATCGATTTGCAACCCTCGGGTACGACTGTCGTACCAGTCGATTTGATAGGGTAAGGTGGCACTGTCGGGATCGATGCCACAGTCTCGACAGCCGCGAACGACTCGGGGATCGTCGAGTTCTAATAACGTCACGTCTACGGTCGATCGCACGTCTTCAAAGTGACTCTGTTCTAGGTGATGACCCGTTCGCTGCGATCGCCACCGTCCTAGGGACAGGCGAAAAAATTTGGTAATGTTCATTTAAAGTTAGGGCGGCTTCTCAAATCGGAGTTTTTATCGAATTCCTCGACGACAGGAGTTTCTCGACTGGGGAACTCCACCGGGAAACCTCGATCTCGATCGAATTCTACGATTTCCCCTGTCGTTTCTCTATGGGTCTTGAGGAATTTAATTTTTTTGTTCTACGCCAAATCCTACCAAAACCACGCTTTCTAAGGGTTGTCCTTCAGCAGGACGTTCGTAACTCAAGATTTGGCGAACGCGCAACGTCGGGTTAATCAGGGTAATGGAATCGACGGCGATAACGCGGCTGTAGTTCGTCGTCATCAGCAGTTCTCGGCTTTCGTTGTCGAAGCGGAAACTCGAGATAATGGGACGGTCTTCTTCGTAGGCTCGATCGCGCAGGTAATCCCCTTCGATGTATTTCCCCGTCTGGGTTTTGGGAACGAACAGCAAGTTCAACTGCTGTGAGACTTCTTCCCCGGTTTCGGAGACGGTATCGAATTCGAGATGATAACCGGGAAGGGGATCGAGTGTCATGGGAACGGGGTAATCGTTATCTTCCAAGACTTTGGTTTTCAAGTCGTTGGGAATGGCGTCGATAACGAAGTCCGTGTGAGAGCGTTCGACTTCCTGACGCTTGATGTAGTGATAGGTGCGTTCGGTACTCCAGTTTCCCACGCAGCAGTCGAAAAAGGCTTGAAATCGATCGAGTTCCATAGGTTGCGATGTTCTGACAGTGGACGGCGAAATGGTTCGCAGCAAACAACGTCCGAGATTTCACCATGTAAATATACCTACCCAGTACGCCAAATCTCGGTATCCATAGCTTACCTGGTTCGTCGAACGGGTTTGAACGAAAATAGCGACGCATTCCCCCACCTCGGAACAGGTGGGGGTTAAGGAGCAGCGGGGTCTTAATCGTCATAACCCTGATTTTCGATGTACTGTTTCAGGATCGAGAGTGGGGCACCACCACAGGAGATGGCGCTAAACCCACGCTTCCAGAAGACAGGTTTCCAGTAGTAGGGCGCTAACTCCTTAGCGTATCGTTTCCGTACCTCTCTGCTGGTAACGGTCTTAAGAGTATTACAAAGCTTACTGACAGAAACTTTTGGGGCAAGGTCAATCAGTAGATGGATGTGGTCATTGGTGCCTAAGTCTGCTTTGGCCTCTTCAAGGATGCAATCATTCTTTTCACAAATGCTTTTAGCCAAATCCTTAATATCTTCCTCAATGTTTCCAGTGATGACAGGATGACGGTATTTAGTCACGAACACTATATGTATCTTAATTAGCGCAACGCTATGTGCAAAAGAGCGTAAGGGCATTGTCAATCACCTACACTATGGCTTAATATAGAGTCATGCTAACAAAGAAACCTACTAAAATTATTCGCACCGACAAATGGACGCTTAATCCAACCACTGAACAGCGCCTGCTGTTTGGTAAAACGATTAAGGTCTATCGTCGTCTGTGTCAATATTTGGTCGGGATTGTCTTTGCCCATTGGCCTGAGTTGGGAAATCTGTCCAGCAATGAATTGGTGCCTGCTGTCGAGCGACTCATTCATGCGACTGCAAAGAACCCAACGCCTCGGTATGTGCTAATTGATAGGGTCTTTCACAAATTCCCCAGCTATTACCGCAGGGCGGCAATCATGTTTGCCTCTGGTCAGGTCAGCAGCTATTTAACTCGCTATCAGGACTGGGTGAGTGGCAACCGCAAACGTAGAGATGCCAAACCGCCAACACTGAATGCGAATGCAGGCTGTTATCCAGCCCTATACCGGGGGCAGTGCTATAAGCTGCATGGGTATGATTTTGTCGAAATCAAAGTCTTTACGGGAACTGATTGGGTCTGGACAACCATTCAGATTAGTGGACTCAGAAAACGTCATCAAAACTCCTGGGTCTGAAACCCCGCCCTTTCAGGGCGGCTTTACACAATA
>NZ_JBNGCO010000057.1:0-29468 GCF_049974805.1 Baaleninema sp. | reverse complement strand
AATGCTTTCTCTAAGAAGCTTTCGAGACTTGCCACCTTAAGTGACCCGTACCGCGGATACGAGACGGTGAAGTTGCCCCAGTCTGCGATATCTACCCCGGAAATCCGCGATTTACCCAGTCGATTCGATCGCCATACTCAACAGTGTGGTTCCTGTCGTGTCGCGTATCAGCGATCGCAACAGGTGTCTCGAGGTGCGGTGGCTGGTGCGATCGCACTTTTAGCGATGGCATTTTTAACCGAGGGTTGGGTAGAACTGTCGGCGGTGGTGGGGTTCGTCCTGGCTGCGGCGATGGCGGCGATGTTCGATCGATTGAAAACCCACTTCGAGAAGTCCTACAACCGACAATAGCCACAGAGAATCGGGAGAGTTTCCAAAACAGCATTATGACAAAGAGCGATCGACTCCAAAAAGCCCTCCGAGACGCCACCCAGGATTTATACGACATTGAACCCTGGCGGGGGTTGCTGCGATTTAGCGGCTTAGGCGTTTGCGTTGTCGCCTTAGTGTGGCTGGCGTGGCGTCGCGACAGTCTCGCCGAATTACTGAGTTGGACGGTTCTAGCCGGAATTGTTTATACCTTTTGGCTAATTTGTAGCCACGACGCCGCACACCGTACCTTAACCGGATGGCGTGGATTTGACGAAATTTCCGTGCGTCTGATGTCCTGGCCGGTAATGTGGCCGGTGGGGGTTTACAGCGAACTGCACCGCTTACACCATAGCTGGAACGGTCGGGACTTGCGCGACCCGGAACGGGTACAGTGGACGCGGGAGGAGTACGATCGCGCTTCTCCTTGGCTGCGGTGGTACGTGCGCCATCAGTGGCTTATCGATGTCTTGCTGTTGGGGGGAATCGGCATCATTCTCAAAACCCTGATACGGGGGGTTCAGCTTCGGTCCGTTTCCCCTCGCTTAACCCGACAACTCCTCCTCGATATCGGCGGTATGGTGGCGGTTCAGGGCAGCCTGTTGACATGGGTCGTTCTGACCCATCAAAGTGTGTGGCATTACGGGCTGTTTTGGCTGGTGTTGGAACGCACCATCGGCGTGATGATGCAAACCCGAGACCACTTGGAACATTACGGGTTATGGCGTTGCGGCGAGTCTCACCTGGTCAACCAACTGTACGGGAGTCGGAATTTATCGGTGTTACCGGGGTTCGGTTGGTTGCTGGGGGGGTTGCAGTACCACGCGGTGCATCATGGGTTTCCGGGGATTCCCTGTTATCGGTTGGAAACGGCATTTCAGCGAGTGCAGGCGGTGTTGGTCGAACAAGGCTGCGAACCGATGGCGGTGGGGGACGGTTATGTGCGAGAAATTTGGCGGTTGGGGTTGCATCCGGCGGTTATCGATTCGGGTGGGGAGACGGTGCGATCGATCCCCGTGGTTTCGGGAGTGGTGTAAAATGGTTTGGGGGGAGGTTTGTTGAATTCTGAGGAAAACCTGCGATCGCCTAGCCAGTATGACTCTACCCACCACCTGGACAACCGAACGCCTCTACATCGCCGATACCGTGGCTGACGACCTGGTAGAACTCCAGCAAATCTATGAAGAATGCAACTATATCGCCCACTGGTCGGGATATGCTGACGAACCCACCGCCGGAGCGATCGAACATTTATTTCGACAGGGCGATTTACCCCCAGGAGGCAAACGGGAAAACTATCGCTTGCAAACGGTGAAAACCCAAGCCGACGATCGCACGATCGCTTGGTTAGATTTGTATTTCGGCTACCCCACGCCCGAAATTGTCTGGATTGGCACCCTCGAAGTGCGCCCCGATTGTCAAGGACGAGGATACGGCCGAGAAATCGAACGGGGTCTCGCCTCTCGTTGCGATCGCAGGCGGTACGACGCTCTCCGCCTCAAAGTTGCCCTCAAAAACTGGCCGGCTCTGCGATTTTGGCTTCGCTGCGGTTACGATCGCGTTTTACAGTACCTCGGCGATGGTATTTTAGCAGCGGACCATTATGCCTTTTTAGAGTTAGAAAAAACCTTGAAAACCTAATCTTTTGTAGGGCGAGTCAACCTGGCTCAATGCGATCGAATCGCATTCGTGGAAAAACTCGGCGGTTCTTCCCCTTCAACCTCCACAAACAACGCCATATCGTCCATTTGAGCCGCCCCGAAAATCGTAGCAAAGGAAACGTCCGCCGCATCTCGTCCAACGCCAATGCGAATTAAACCTTTTCTCGGAACCAATCGCGTGGCGTCGAATAAATACCAACGATGGCCTAAATAGGCTTCAAAACAGGCGTGAAAATCCGGCGGTTCTAACCCGTAAGCATACCCAGCCACGAAGCGAGCGGGGATATTTAACGCCCGACAAAACGTAATTCCTAAATGGGCGAAATCCCGACAAACTCCCGCTCGTTCCGTTGCCGTATCGTAGGCGGAAGTATGGGGATTGCTACTGCCGAACAAATAGATAACATTGTCGTAAATCCAATTGCAGATGGCGTTGACGCGGGAATATCCTGGTAACAAGTCGCCAAATTCTTGCTGAGCGAAGCGAATTAAGCGATCGGATTCACAATACCGTGAAGGATATAAATAGGGGAAGACTTCTAGGGGTAATTTATTTATGGGAACTTCGGGGATGAGGTTCGGCGTTTCTTCAAGATAGGTAACATCGACGGTGGCGCGATAGCCCACTTTTAAGGTTCCGGCAGGTGCGGTTAAGCGAAGGTAGCGATTGCGGACGTTGGGTAATAGATATTCTTCCAGGTTAAGGGGGGGGTCGATGGAAATCTCTTCTGTTTTTATGGTTTGGGTTTGAGTTGCCGTGACCGCGATATGAAAAACAAAGATACTTGAGTCTTCGATGCTATAATTAAGTTGACAGCCTAAATTAAAATTCATGGTTGCTTTTGTTGGATATTATAGATATAATTTTAATGGGTGTTTGATTTTAAAAACGTAGCCAAAGCTGCAAAAACTGACCCTTAAATCAAATGGTAAGACAGCGCGACGCCAATCGATTTAAGTCGTGTTCCGTCAAAATATTCCTATGGTGAACTGTTCGCTTTTTCGAGATTGGCATCCCGTTCTCGAGGCGGAGGAACTCCCCCCGGAAACGGTTCGATCGATCCGCCTGTTGGGATGGGATCTCGTTCTGTGGCGATCGCGCGATCGCATCTCGGCGTGGGTCGATCGCTGTCCCCATCGTAGCGTCAAACTCTCCGGCGGAACAGTCCGAAACAACAGTCTCGTCTGTCCCTATCACGGCCTGCAATTCGACGAAACCGGACGCTGTGTCGAGGTTCCCGGTTGTCCTGACTGGAGGCCGCCGCCGCAACTGGCGATATCGGGATACGCGACCGCCGTCCGTTACGGTTTAATTTGGGTATCCTTACAACCGGAGGCCGAGGCTTCGCAAATTCCGGAATTTCCCGAGTGGGAAGACTCCCAATATCGCAAGTTTTTATGCGGAAAATACCGAGTGCGATCGAGCGGTCTTCGGGTTATGGAAAACTTCCTCGATGTTTCCCATTTTCCCTTCGTTCACGAGGGTTTCCTCGGCGATCGCACTCGTCCGGAAGTAGAACCCTACGAAGTAAACCTCGACGAGAGAGGAATTTCCTTAAACAACGTTCGCATCTGGCAACCCGACCCAGACGGAACGGGAATCGGCGCAAAAGTCACCTACAATTACCATCTTTCCCAACCCCTCGTCGCCTCCTTTGAAAAACTCTCTCCCTCCGGTCGCCTGACGATTTTCTTTGCCATTTGTCCTCTCGATATCGAAAACAGTCTCGGCTGGATGTGGATTTCCATGAACTACGGCGAGGACATCCCCGAAGCCGAATTACGGGAGTTTCAAGACACCGTCGTTCGTCAAGACATTCCCATCGTCGAATCCCAGCAACCCAAACAACTCCCCCTCGATTTATCGATGGAAGTCCATCTTCCCTGCGATCGCTCTTCAATTCGCTATCGCCAGTGGTTGAAACAACGCGGCGTCAGGTTTGGAGTCGTTTCAAACGACTCCCCTTCTCCCAAGGTTTGGGAGAAGGGGTTGGGGGATGATGACTTCAAAACTCCCTAAAACACCTCTTTATTTAAGGCAGTTTTGAGTAGAATATAAATGCTCGCAGGTCGTAGAGTGGTATTTTTTAGATTTTACAACGGGTTGAGGGGAGCGATAGCCCGTTCTCCATTCTCGAGCCATTACAGACCCAATTCCGACCCGTTTCGCTTCACCAAAACTTCATATTGATGAAGTTTTGATAAATTTCGACCCGTTTCCCGTAAAACAGCCCCCAAAACAGCCGAGAGATTAACGAGAGTCGTTAATCTCTTCCCAGCATCTTATTCAGGAGTGGCTACCATGGGGACTTATAACTTTAACAATCTCGAAAGCTCCGTCGAATATAACGAAAACTTTACAATCACAGAACCGATCGATCGCTATCGCTTCACCTTAACCGACCCCGGCCAGCTTAACTTCGGATTCTCAGAATTCCAGTCCGCCATCGACTGGACGCTAGAAAACGACAGCGGAGAAGTCCTCGAGACGGGACGCCTCACCGACACCTCCTCCAGCGACTTCTCGATTTCCGACTTGGTAGCGGGTTCCTACGACCTGGTTTTCGAGAGTCAAGAGGCCAGCGATTACCGCTTCAGCCTCGAACCGGACTACGACGCCGTTACCGGACTGGAAATCACTGGCGGGTACTTTACCGTTGAAGAGGAAGACATTACCGTTGACTATCTCCTCGATGGCGGTCGATATGAAGGTCAAATCGGTATTTTTAGCTTAGAGGGATTAGAGGAATTCGAGACGGGTTCGCCAGAGTGGATTGAAGAAGTAGCGCGTCGTTCTGCCAGCAATTCTTCCCTCGGTCATATTATTATCGACGATCGCACGGATGCGGCGCGTCTCGATATGGCGTTTGATTGGGAGTCTGACGTAGAAAACGGCGGAACCTACGCCGGACGTCAGACATTTTCCATGAACGTTGGCGATCGCATCGGGATTATCCTCGTTCCCAACGGCGCGATTCAAGAAGTTATAACAAATCCTGAAATTGGAGGAGATAAAAGACCGCTGTTTTCCCTGGCGAGTGCGAACCCCAACGAGATGTTTCACGTGGGACAAATTGCCGATGCAGGAAGTGATGTTTATATTTTAGAAGATTGGCGGGTCGATACGAGTTCTGATAAAGATTATAACGATATTGCCTTTCGACTCGATGGGGTTCGTGGGGAAGGTATTCACAAAGTTGAAGATTTAATTGACGATCCTTATACATCTTGGATTGAGGAGGTGGAGTTACAAACTGCGCCGCAAATTCGCAATGTCAGTTTGGTGGAAGACACGCTGGATTCTGAGGAGTCTCTGGAACTAAGTTTGACGGCTTTCGATACGGAAGGAATTGAAGATGTTGTCAAATTTGAGATTGCGATCGCGGACGGTTCTGGAGAGAAATTCAAAACCTTAGAGATTCCAAACCCCAGCTTTGAGAATGTCGAAGAAAAAAGCGGAGATTTTGTTTGGAATTACGAAGTCTTGGATTTAGATTCGGGCAATTATACGCTATCTGTTCGCGCGGAAGATGCGTCGGGAGAGACGAGCGATACCGTTGAAATTTCGTTTAGCGTGGATTTGGAATCCGGTGAAGACGACGGTTCTGGGGGAAGTCCTTCGCCGGGTGGCGGTGGAGACGATACGAACAATTTACCAAATTGGGAGGAATTTCAGGTTGAGATTTCACAGGTTGACAGCAGTGGGATTCTCAACGTTGAGGGGTTGATTTCCGATGCGGATGGTGCCAGCGATATTCAGTCGGTGACGTTGGTTTTGAAAACGGCTGATGGAGATTTTGTTGAAGAAGTTGTCGTTGAAAACTTGACAACCGAAGGGATCGATCGAGCCTCTTTTACCACAGAATTTGACTTAAGTCAATACAATTCGGGAAATTATATTCTCGAGGCGATCGCCACCGACGAAGCGGGAGCAGAAAGTAAGAAAAATCAAGAATTTGCGATTGACAACGACGAGAAAGAAGACACTCCAAATCCTGACGATGGCAGTCCTAACGACGACGAACCAGAAATCAACCATCCGCCGGAAGACTTGCGATTTAGCATTTTGCCCGTGTATACCCAGGGTGAAGATTTGGCGTTCGATCGTGCGCGAGTGTTCGATGAAGATGGAATCGACGACTTAAACCGCATTGACTTTTGGTTAGAAAACCGCCAAGGACAGCGCATCGAAATCGTCGAAGAAGACGTGACTGAATTTACCGAAGACAGCCAAGGTCGATCGCGATTTAACTTCGAGTACGACCTGGAAAATCTCGCCCCCGATCGCTATGCCTTAAAAGCGATCGCTTACGACGACAGCGGCGCGTACAGCAACCTCGAAGTTGCCTCCTTTTCACTGATTAGCGATTTGGGTAACGGCGAAATCCTGTCCGATCCCGTTCGTTTAGCGATCGGTGAATCCACCGATCTCGACAGTTACACCGCCGCAGAAATCGAAGACACGGCGAACTGGATTGTTTGGCTGACGCCGGGAACCGACGCTACTGCTTTAGCTGAAAGCTTGGATGCTACGAACCTCGGCGAAAGCGGCTTCATTCCCAACACCTACATTTGGGATTTCAGCGACGACCTGAGTGCAGAAGAGATTACAGCGGCGATTGGGAATACGCCAACCGTCGAAATCGCCTATCCTGACGTTCCGATTCCCCTGCGTCTGTTAGGACGCGATCGCGATGGGTACGAACCCCTGCAATGGTCGTTATCTCAACCCATCGATCCCAACGACCCCAATTCTCACATTATCGGCGTTTGGGAGCATCCGACCCTTCGCAACCCCAAAACTGGCGAACCCCTTTCCGGTGAAGGCGTTGTCGTGGCGATCGTTGATGACGGATTGCTATACGACCACCAGGAATTTAATCCAGCAAAGGGAGGTCGCTATCGTTTCGATTTAAGTTGGGATTACGCCGACAACGACGACGATCCCTATCCCATTTCCGTCCGCAGCCACGAAATTCCCATTGAACAGACTTCAGGTTTTGCCGTCGATCTCACCTTAGACATTCCCGTACATCTGACAGGATTAGTCAAAGACATCTCAATTCAGTTCGACCACAGCGGTTTGACAGATGCCGAGATCGAGGACTTACAAAACCTTCGCATCAAACTCAAGGCACCAACGAAGCCTCTGAGCGATCCTGGCAACTGGTTCAGTTTTGGATTTTTCTCCTGGTACTACCCCGGTTGGAACGACATATCGTCCAATCGCAGTGACTTCATCAACGTCGGCGACGATGGTTCTTTTACCCTCCAAAATCCCGACGAATTTAACCACAGCTTTGCAGGGGGTGACTGGAAACTGCAATTCTACACCAAGGACAGTCCTCCCTCTGCCGATTGGCAAACCGCCCTAGACAAACTCGACAGCTTTACCTTGGAATTGACGACGCTCAACCCCCACGGTACTGCGGTCGCCGGAATTCTTGGGGACGAATCCGGTGAGGTGGGAACTCGCGGCGTTGCCCCCAATGCCGATATTGCAGCCTTGCGACTCATCAGCAATATCGATACAGTCAGCGGGACTGAGGATGTTCTCGGTATGGCCATTACCAATGCCTTATACGACCCTCAACGCAACCAAGAAATCGCCATTTTCAACAACAGTTGGGGGCTTCCTCCCTTCGTCAATAAACCCATCGCGGCTGCCGTCATAAAACTGGGTTCAGAACTCAGATACAACGGTTTGGGGAACACTTACGTCTTCTCTGCCGGGAACGATCGCAGTCGCGACATTGGCAGCGGCTTAGGCTACGCTCAAGTCAACAACTACGCCCTGACGAACAGTCGCCACGCCATCGCTGTCGGTGCCGTCACCATCAAAGAAGAAAACGGAGATATTCAAATCGTTCGCGCTCCCTACAGCAATCCCGGCGTTTTTGTTTCTGCCTTCTCCAACAACGGCTTAAACGGCGATCCCGACAACACTGATATCGTCACGACTGGAGTTGACCTCGACGACCCCGATTGGGATGCTTACCTCGGGGTTCTCTCAGGCGATAGCGGTTTCGGTGGAACTTCCGCCGCCGCTCCCTTTGTCTCTGGTGTCGTGGCGTTGATGCGGGAAGTCAACCCCAACCTCACGAACCGCGACATCCAGCACATCCTGGCCGAAACCTCCTATAAAGTCGATCCCGACCATCAACCGGATAAAGTCGATCCCGACTACAACCGTCTCCAATCCGGTTGGACGACCAACGGCGCAGGATACGACATTAACTATCAATACGGATTTGGCGCGGTGAACCCGAAAGCCGCCGTCGAACTAGCCGCCGAATGGACGACTGTAGACCCGGAAGTTCGCGTTTCAACTCATTTCCTCAACGTTAACGAGGATCTTCCTAACGGCGGAACAGTCGGTTTGAGCGACAGCGTAGAAGTCGAATCCGACATCACCCTCGAATGGGTTGAAGTCGTTACTGATTTCGCTCACGAAGACTGGAACGACGTGACCGTGATTCTCACCTCTCCCGATGGAACGGAATCGGTACTTCGCCGCAGCGTTCCCGACTTCGACACCAGTGGCGTTGAACTTCCACCCCTCGCACCAAAAGATCCCTTAAATAAAGGACAGTGGACGTTCACCACCCCCCGTTTCTGGGGCGAATCGTCCGAGGGAGAGTGGACGTTACAGATTCTCGATGAGAAAGGAAACGACATCAGCGGAGAGTGGAACGGTTGGAAACTGAACCTGTACGGAACGGAACCGGACTTACCCGATGCTCCGAGTCTGTTTGTCGAACCCACAAAACGCTGGACAGCCCAAAACGGGACTCCATACTGGGAATCAGCCTCAGATATCGCTGTCGATACAGAAGGGAACAGCTATATCGTGGGCTTTACCCCTGGGGATTTGAACGGCAACATCAATGCTGGATATAACCGCGAACACGCTCATGGTGATGCTTTCATCAGCAAATTCGATGCGACAGGCGATTTGGTTTGGACGCAGTTGTTAGGCGGTACGGAAGGCGATCGCTTCAACCAAATCGAACTCGGACAAGACGGAAACCTATACGTTACAGGAACGACCTATAGCTCGCTGGCGGGAACCCATCAAGGCAGTACAGACGCTTTGTTTGTTAAATACGATCCCGATGGAAATCTCATCTGGTCTCATCAATTTGGAACCTCCCAGGAAGATCACTTAGATGGTATTGTCACCGACCTGGACGGCAATCTTTATACGGTCGGCTATACGGCAGGAGAATTGTTTGATAGTCCTTCCGCGAATGCCAACGGCTATGATTCCATTGTTATCAAATGGGATACCAGTGGCAATCAAATTTGGGCAAAACAGATGGATTTTCCCAGTCACGTGGCGCGAGATGTGGGATTTAATGCCGCTGAAAATCGTTTGGAAATGTCGGGATGGATTCATGGGGCGTTCCCCGGTCAAACCCATGAGGGCTACCTCGATGGATTTGTTGCCAGCATCGATACCGATGGCAATATCGTTCGCACACTTCAGCTTGGAACGTCAGACCTGGATGCTATTCATGGAATCGATATCGATCGCCACGGAAACATTGGCGTTCACGGGGTCACTTGGGGCGAATTCCCCGGAGAAACTCAGTTGGGAGAAGGCGATATTTTCGCTGCCAAATACAACTCGGATGGCGAACTGCTGTGGACTCGACAGTTCGGAAGCTCTGAGTACGACTTTGGAACCTACGGCGACGTACAAATCGATACCTTCGGCAACGTTCTACTCTCGGGATCTCAAGGGTCGTCTGAAAGCAATCCAGACGGCTTTGGCTTAGTGACCGCCTTCAATCCTCAAGGAGAGCGAATTGACTGGACTGAAAAACTGGATGCGTCCTTCTGGGATACGATGGACAATATTGTGTTGACCAACAACTCGCTGTATGCACTCGGTCGCTCTCACGCCTCGGTTGACGGGCAACCTTACAGCGGTTCGGTTGATGTTGCCATTCGCAAATACGACTGGAAGCAAATCTATACGCCGGGTACGTCTCTGGATATCAATGACGTTCATGCCAGTGCGCCTGCGGGAAATCCCATGACGGCGATTTTGAGTTTGTCGGATAAAGACGCGGGAATTCTGAGCAGCAATACGAGCAATAGTGCCAACGTCGAGTTTAACGACGGTGTATTCCGCGTGACGGGTTCAGTTGAAGCCGTGAATGCCGTTCTCGATGACGTTCAGTACACGCCGAGTGATGGCTATACTGGCGATTTCATCATCAATACAGCCATCACTGACGCACTCGGTCGGACACGCCTGGGACGAACCCTGTCACTGGAGGCTACACTACCCACAACGGTTAACCTTGAAGCCCTCGATACTGAAGCTCACGAAGATGGCGACGCAGCGGTTTTCGCCGTCACCCGCGAGGATAATTTCGAGGAAACTCTGGTAGTGAACTATCAAATCGGTGGAAGTGCCAATCGCGACAGCGACTATCAACCGCTAACGGGAAGCGTCACCTTAGAACCGGGACAAAAAGGCGCGACGATTTCGGTGGTTCCCAACTACGACTTGTTAGCCGAAGGTGATGAAACGGTTGAGATAACTTTGACCGATGGCAGCCGCTACGAACTGAGCAGTGAAATTCAAGGAACTGCCACCATTGCAGATAGTTCCACCATTGCCCGTTATGGCTCTTTCATCTACGAAAATCCAGATAACGGACATCTTTACATCTTCAGCGAACCTGATACCTGGTACGGCGCACAAGCGCAAGCCGAAGCGTTAGGCGGTAATCTCGTTACGATTAACGATGGAGACGAACAAGAGTGGCTACTCGACACTTTCGGTTCCAAGCGGGCTTTCTGGGCAGGTTTAACCGATAACGAGATTTACAACCCGAGTGGAGAAGGAAACTTTAAATGGGTCAGCGGTGAGTCTTCCAGTTTTGATAACTGGCCAGCTCCCGAACCGAACAATTCGAGGGGCGTTGAAGATTCTTTAGAGTTAAACTTTACCTCGCGAGGTGTCTGGAACGATCGCATTGGAACCCAAATTAAATGGGGGATTATCGAAATCGATCCGAGCCAGTTAGACAGTCCCCTCGTGACGATGATGGCGACGGATGCGAAAGCCGGGGAAAATGGCAACGCCGGACAGATTGTCATTCAACGATTTGACGATCTCAGTCAAGATTTAACGCTTGATTTAACGGTTTCGGGAAGTGCAACGCCTGGGGCAGATTACGAAGCGTTACCGAATCAAGTGACGATTCCGGCGGGTGAAAAACTCGTTACCGTTCCGATTCACGCACTGGCGGATGACGTTCTCGAAGATTCCGAGTCCATTGTGGTGGAACTGACAGAAAGCGGCGACTATTCGATCGCTCCTTTGGGAATTATCCAGGCTTCTATTGAAGACCAAAATCCCATCAATCGCATTGCCAACGAAGTCATCGGACGCGATGTCGATGTACTGGATTATTGGACGGAACGATGGCAAAATGGCGAATCTTTAAGCGACCTTCGCAAAGAAATTATCGCTGTTGCTAAAGATCCTTGGGGACGTTATGAGGCTGACTACGAAATCGAGAAGATGTATCAAGACCTCTTCTCTCGAAATGCCACCCCCGACGAAATTGCTACGTTGCGCGATCGATTAGGAGCCGGAGAAACGCTTTCAGGTATCCGTCAAGACCTTGAAGGTGCGGACTTCATTGATGCCAAGAACTACGTTTACACGAACCCTGACACAGGAAATCGCTACCTTCTTAGCCAAGCGGACACCTGGCTTGGCGCACAAGAACAAGCCGAAGCCCTCGGCGGTCATCTCGTTGCCATTAACAGTGAAGCAGAAAATCAATGGTTAGTCGATACCTTCCCGATTTCACGCCTTTGGATAGGTTTGCAAGACAGCCCGATTTACGGTCAAACTGAAGGGAACTTCCAGTGGGTCAATGGAGAAGCCTTAACCTACGATAATCGAGAGGGATATGACAATGTCCTCCATACCATAGAAGGAGAAGACTTCTTTGAATTTAATTTCATGTCCACCCGAGAACCTGGACTTTGGAACGATATGCCGGGCGATCTCGAAATCATCAATAATACGTTTCCAAATCCCCACGGAATTATTGAAATTCCTGCATCGAGTTCCGATCCTATCCCCGGATGGGTACGTCAGTTTGGAGGTGCAGATGCTGAAATGTCTAACGGTTTGGACATAGACGCTACCGGGAATAGCTATGTCGTAGGCTCTACGATGCAACCGGGTGTTGCCGGAAGTTGGAACCCGTTGATTTCCAAATATGACAGCGATGGGAACCTCCTGTGGAACAATGAGATTCAAACTTCAAGCGGCACAGATTACTACCTCGACACGGAAGTAACTGCCGACGGAAGTATCTACGCCGTTGGTTACGATGATGGTCTCGGAAATGCCGGCCGGGGAGATATGATTCTCGCTCGCTTGGACGCTAACGGAAATGAAATTTGGCGCAAATTTATCGGTGATGCTGACCAAAACTGGGGCGGAAGCTTAACAAGCGATTCTCAGGGCAATCTTTATCTGGCAGGTATCACAGTCGAATTTGGTGCTAAGGAACTTCTGGCTGGCTTCTTTGGCAAGTACGATCGAGATGGCAACGAGATCTGGACGCAATCTCTCACGGGTGAATCCGCGAGTTACATCCACTCCATTGAATTGGATAGCCAGGAAAACATTTATATCTCCGGTGTCACTGAGGCGAACTTGAACGGAGAAACCAATTCCGGCGGTTTTGATGCCTTCGTGTCGAAATACGATCCTTCGGGTGGAGTGTTGTGGACGGAGTTGGTCGGAACGTCAAGCGATGAAACGCCGGGAATTCGAGACACTCCCTTCATCCGAGACGTACAACTGGCGATCGATCCGAGCGATGATGTCTATCTCGCGGGAACGACTCTCGGAGCCTTTGCTGGACAGGTGAATTCCGGGCAGCAAGACAGTTTCTTAACCAAGTTCGACGCGAACGGAAACCAACAATGGTTAAGTCAGTTTGGCGGCGTGCGTCAAGACCACTTGACTGGAGTTGGCGTAGATTCACTCGGTCGCGTTTACGTTTCGGGATGGACAGATGGAGCGTTTGACGGTCAAACCGGAAACGGCGGTGTGGATTCCTTTGTGGTGACTTACGACGCAGGGGGTAATAAAATCCAAACTCAATTTGTTGGCGGTTCGGATGAAGATATTGCCCATGACATTCAAGTGGATGCGACGGGCAATGTCTATCTGGTTGGAGAAACGCGCAGCGATCTCGACGGTGTGAACGGCGGCGATCGCGATGCTTGGGTTTCCCGCAATTGGACGTAATCGCTTAATCTAGGACGCAAAATCTGTCAGGTAGCGTGAGGGAACTTCCTAGAGTTTCCCTCACAGGGTGCATCTCACTTTTGCGATCGCAACCCCACCCATCCTCCCCGAGCCCACGGGGAGGTGCCGAAGGCGGAGGGGTCATTCTACGAAATTGAGATGCACCCTCCCTCACACGCCCTCTCGCCAATTCGCGACGATCTAACTATGATTGACCTCTCTCGCCTTCAGATATCTACCCTCGTTTTTACCAGCCTGGCGATCGCCACTCCCGCCGCCGCGCAAATCGTCCCCGACGACACCCTTCCGCAAAACTCCACCGTCATCTTGGAAGGCGACAATTTTCAAATCCGGGGCGGAACCGAAGCAGGAAACAACCTGTTTCACAGTTTCGAGGAATTCTCAGTTCCTGAGAACTTCAGAGCATCCTTCGAGAATATTTCAGGAATCGATCGCATTTTCAGCCGCGTCACGGGAAACAACATTTCCCAAATTGACGGTATCCTCGCCGCCAACGGTTCGGCGAGTTTGTTTTTCATCAACCCCAACGGCATTATTTTTGGCGAAAACGCTCAGTTGAACCTCGGCGGCTCTTTTGTCGCCACCACCGCTGACAGCGTTCGCTTTGCTGACGGAACCGCCTTCGACGCTCGCCAACCGTCGCCGCTGCTGTCCGTCACGGCACCGACGGGTTTGCAGTTTGGGGCAACTCCCGGTTCGATTATCAACCGCTCTTCTGCTTCTGCCCCCGAGACGATCTCAGATTCTCGTCAACAGTTGAATAGTGTTGATTTACCTCCTGGCTTAGCGATCGATCCCGAAAACAGCCTAATTTTTGCAGGGGGCGATCTGATTTTCGAGGGAGGCAACCTCACCAGTTTCGGTGGACGCATCGAACTCGGAAGCGTGGCGGGGGCTTCTAACGTGAGCCTTAATCCGACGACTGACGGCTTCAGTTTGGGGTACGAGGAAGTCAGTCAGTTTGGAACGATTCGTTTGTTCGGTCGTTTGTCGGAAACCGGTTTGGTGAGTTCCGTCGTCGATGCCAGCGGTTTGGAATTGTCGGAAAACGCCCCCGGAACCCCTGGCGGTAACGTTCGCGTGGGGGCGGGTCAACTGTTTGTTGAAAATTCAAGTATCACTAACAGTTCGTTTGCCGGAAACGGTGGAACCTTCGCAGTAACGGCAGATACCATCGACATCTCCGGTAGCGTCAACGCCCCGCCAATGCTGCTTCCAGCAGGGCTGTTTACACAAGCAGAAGAATTGGGAAACGCTGGAAACCTAAATATTGACGCGGGAGAACTGACAGTTCGCAACGGCGCACAGATTTCAACGGGAACGTTGGGTTCGGGACAAGGCGGCGATTTGAATATCACAGCGGACAGCATTCTTGTAGAAATCGGCTCGAGACCGCTGATTCGACCGAGTACGATCGTGTCTCAGGTGGAAGCTGTCGCCCCGGACGAACGCTTTCAACCAACGGGACGCTCGGGAGATTTGACGATCGCAACTCGAGAACTCTTGGTTCGCGATGGGGGCTTTGTGGGAACTGCTACCTCGAGTTTTGGCGATGCGGGAAATTTGTCGGTTTCGGCGGATTCGATCGAAGTCAGTGGTTTTGTCGCTGTCGCTGTTGAGGTAGAACCCAATAACGTGGTCTTGAATCCTTCTCGTCTCAGTACCCTCGCCGCACCTGATATGGAAAACCCGCTTCCTCCTCAATTTCTGGGGAAACCGGGCAATTTAACCCTCAATGCGGGTGAGGTTCGAGTGAGCGATCGCGCCGAAATTATTGCAGTCAACGGAAGTGCAAACCTCGGCGGAAATATCGACATCGCGATCGATCGCCTCACCCTTGAAAGGGGGGGACAAATTTCCGCCAATACAGTCGCCAGCGGAAACGGCGGAAACCTCACTGTCACCGCTACGGAATCGATCGATCTAATTGGCACTTCGACTGAAGGGGACATCCCTAGTGGACTATTCGTTCAGTCTCAGGGTATCTTGAATCCTTTTAATGCTGGAGACGGGGGCAATTTGCAGGTTTCCACGCAACGCTTAACAGTTATCGACGGGGCGGCGATTTCTGCTGATACTTTTGCGGTGGGAAACGGGGGCAACGTCACGGTAAATGCCTCGGAGTCGGTTCGGGTTAGCGGTCGATCGAATATTCCCGTGTCTGCGTCCGATGTCTCAATCTTCAATCCCATCATCGACGAGGATGGCTTGCTTCCGAGTCGCATCACTGCCAGAGCGGTGGAGACGGAATTTATAAGAACCGATGTATCTCAAGATGGCAGTCCTACGGAAGTACAGGTGAGCGTTGCCCCAGGCAATGCGGGCAGCGTCAATATTAATACGCCTTTTCTAACTATCGAACGTCTCGCAGAAATTAGCGTCAATGCCGACATCGGAAGCCCGCTCGCCGGAAACGTCACCCTTACCGCCGAAGATGTCCGCATCGAAAACGGCGGGCGACTCACGGGGGAAGCTGCCTCCGGGCAGGGCGGAAACTTGAATATCCTCGAAGCGGACGACGTTCGCTTCCTCGAAAACGCCGACGTTTCCACCACCTCGGGACAACTCGATCGACCGGGAACCGGAGGCAACATCACCATTCGCACGGATACCCTCGTCGGGTTAGAAAATAGTAATATTTCCGCCAATGCTTTCAACGGTGCGGGCGGTTTCGTGCAAATTACCGCCGACGATATCGTTTTAGGGTTAGAAAATTTAAGCCGCGCGGAACTCGAAGAACAGTTCGGTGAAGACCTCACGGATTTCGACCCCGCCCAGGATTCGCGAAATCTCATTACCGCCCTTTCTCTGACCGATCCCGAACTCAGCGGAACCGTCGAGATTGTCGCCCCGGATGTCGATCCCACTCAGGGAGTCGTGGAACTCGAAGATCGCTTCGCCGAAGCTCCCCTCGATCGCAACCCCTGTCAGATCGGCGGTGGAGACAGCGAATTCGTCCAAACTGGGCGCGGTGGCGTACCGCCGACGCCTAACGATGCCCTCTCGGGAAGCCAGCCTTGGGAAGATATTCGATCGATCCCCCTCGACGACACCGACGACGAGACCGACGACACGACCGACGAATCTAACCCCCAACCGCCGATCGATCGCATCGTGGAAGCACAAGGTTGGATAATTAACGAAAACGGAAACCTTCAGCTCTTACCCGCGCCTCAAAGCCCCAATAACCGTTTCCAACAACCGGAAGGGTGCGAACCTAAAACCAACAAATCTAACCAAACAAATCTAACCCCCGGAACCGTTCCCGAAACGATGCCGATTTCCGGCGTTACCCTAGAAGGAAGCACTGTGTTAGAACAAGAGGCGATCGATCGCATCCTCAACAACTACCGCGATCGCCCCCTCAGTTTCGCCGACATCCAACAAGCCGCCGACGAACTCAGCCAACTCTACCGCGATCGAGGCTACATCACCTCCGGCGTCTACGTTCCGCCCCAAACCAGTCGCGACGGAACCCTCATTCTCCAAGCCTCAGAATCGAGATTTGAAGACATCGACATCTCCGTTGACGGACGGCTCAACCCCAGTTATATCCGTTCCCGCCTCGGCGTCGAACCCGGCGATCTCGTCAACCAAACCCAACTGCTGCAAACCCTGCAACTGCTGCAACTCGACGATCGCATCGACACCCTCGCCGCCGAACTCGCCGCCGGAGTGCGCCCAGAAACCAACCGCCTCAGCCTCAACGTCAAAGCCGCCTCCCCCCTCAAAGCCAACATCCGCCTCGACAACAACCGCTCCCCCAGCGTGGGAACCTTCCGCCAACTGGCTCGCTTGCAATTTAACAGCCTTCTCGGATTTGGCGACACCGCCCGCGTCAGCTACGCTCGTACCGACGGAAGCGACGAATGGGGAATCGGCTACAGCGTTCCCATCACCCCCTCCGGCGGAACCGTCAGTTTCAGCTACGACACCGGCGCCAACGAAGTCGTGGAATCTGGCTTTCGTTCCCTCGACATCGAAGCCGACTCTCGCCAGTACGACTTGACGCTTCGTCAACCCCTGTTTCGCGCCGTGGAAGTTCCCGGCGTCGGGAGTCAGCGAAATCGCGTCGAAGAATTCGCCATCGGATTCACCGCCTCCCGTCGAGAAAGTCAAACCTCCATTCTCGGCTACGATTTTCCCCTGTCTCCGGGGGCGGAAGAGGACGGCGAAACCAAGATTTCCGCCCTGCGTTTTTTCCAAGATTGGACGCAACAGGGAAGCAACCATGTCTTCGCGGCGCGATCGGAGTTTAGCGTGGGGGTGAACTGGTTCGACGCCACCACCCACGACGGCGCACCGGATAGCGAGTTTTTCGCGTGGCGGGGACAAACCCAGTGGGTGCGACGGTTGGAAAATGTGGGAAATTCTCTGTTGGTGGTGCGCGGCGACGTGCAGCTTACGCCGGATGCGCTGGTACCTTTCGAGCAGATGAGTTTGGGGGGACAGTCCACGGCTCGAGGCTACCGTCAAGACGCGCTGTTGGCGGACAATGGGATTTTGGGATCGGTGGAGTTGCGGGTTCCGGTGTGGCAAATTCCCCAGTGGGAGGGACAATTGGATATCGTTCCCTTTGTGGATGCGGGGGTGGTTTGGAACAGTGACGATCGCAACGATCCCGAACGGAATACGTTAGTTTCGGCGGGGTTGGGATTGCGGTTTCGTTTGGGCGATCGCTTGCGTCTGGCGTTTGATTGGGGTATTCCTTTTATGGATTTAGAGGATCGAGGGGATTCGTGGCAAGAAGAGGGGTTGTATTTTTCCGTCGAGTCGCGGTTGTTTTAAGCCGGGGTTTGACTATTGGTTTTAAAGGGTTTTGGCGGTGGGTGGCGTTGGGAACGGCGATCGCGGTGTTGGTGGTGACAACGCCTCAAATGGCGAGTTCTCGGGTTTCGGAAACGGTCGAACTGTCGATCGAACCGTTAACCGTGGCGCAGCAAACTGTAAATTCGCAGTTCGATCGCTGGCGATCGAACTATATCAATAACGATTACGAGGCGGCGATATCGATTCTAGAACCGTTACTCGACGATACGGGGAATTCTCGAACCGCGAGGGGGTTAGCCTACAGCTATCTTTCGTTGACGCATCAGAAATTGGGGAATTGGGAAGCGGCGAGAACGGCGATCGATCGCGCAACCGCCCTTATCGGTGTTCCCAGCGCAACCGCTTCTACGAGTACGCAACGGATTTTCGCCGCCACCCTCAACACGCGGGGTCAGTTGCAATTTTCCCTCGGGGAAATGGAGTTGGCTTACGACAGTTGGCGTGAGGCGACGGGAGTGTACCGCCGTCTTTCCGATGAGGAAGGGGTGACGGGGGGATTGCTGAACCAAGCCCAGGCGTTGCAAGCGATGGGATTTGCGCGACGCGCCTGCGATACGGTGTTGCAGGGGTTGGGGGCGTCGGTGCAGCAGTGTCAGGCGTTGGAAGAGGACGAGATACAGGCGCAGATTGAGGAATCGATCGATCGTCTGGAAAATCCGGCGTTGCGGGTAGCCCTGTTGCAGGGATTGGGGAACGGATTGAGATCGATCGGGAAATTTCCCGCCTCGCGAGAGGTTTTGCAACAGGCGCTTGTGGACGTCAGCGGCTTATCGTCTCCCGACTTGCAAAGTTCGGTATGGTTGGATTTGGGAAATACCGAACGGGCGATTTTGACGCGCGATCGCGATTTACGGCGTGGGGGGGAAGAGCGTCGAGGATCGATGCTTGATGCGATCGAGTATTACCAACAAGCGAGATCGATCGCCAATTCGCCCTATTTACAACTCCAATCGCAACTGAATTTACTGAGTTTGCTCGTCGAACCCGCTTTAGGAAGTGGGGAAACCTTTGACAATTTACCGGAAATCGAGCCATTGGCGCGTCAGAGTCTCGCCGCCATTCGGGAGTTGAAGATCGGGCGCACCACGCTGAACGCTCGGGCGAATTTAGCCTGTAGTGTCATCGGGTGCGATCGACTCGAACGCAACGAACCCCCTGAATCTTTGATTTTACCCTTTACAGAAATCGAATCGCTCTTAACGGTTTCGGATGTAGATGTAGACTTATACGCTCTCAGTGACGAACGCACAGTTTCTTACCTGTTGGGAACGTTAGGAAAACTCTACGAGCGTCAAAATGAAACCTTAGACCAAGCCGAAAACGCCACCCAAAAAGCCCTCGAACTCGCCATACAAGGGGGAGAGTTAGATTTAGCCTATCAGTGGCAATGGCAACTCGGTCGTATTTTAAACCGACAGAATGCGGGAAGTGAAAGGGCAATTTCTGCCTACGAAAACGCCGTCGAACAATTAGAAGGATTGCGCCAAGACTTAACTCGGTTTGACTTAGCCTCTCGCATCTCGTTTCGACAAAAAATCGAACCGGTTTATCGCCAGTTTTTTGAAGTGGCGTTACAAGAAGAGACCCCGAGTCAAGAACAGCTTGAAAAAGTCAGAGCGAGACTGAGCGATTTCCAACTGGCGGAATTAGAAAATTACTTACAATGTAGTTTGCAAGAAGACGGAGCCAAATCCCTCGATGAAATTGCCGCTGAGAATCGCGCCGCTATTTTATATCCCGTTATTTTACCACAAAAAATCGCGGTGATTGCCAAGCTTCCGGGGGTCGATCGACTCATTTTCACCGCCACCGAAATTTCCGAAACGGAGGTACTCCGAAAAATTCAGGAGTTTCGCAAATCGTTACAACAACCGAATATTAACCGAACCAATCTCGAACTCTCGAGAGCGTTTTTTGAGTGGTTAATTCACCCCATCGAATCGCACCCAGAATTCCAAGCCGAAGATATCGAAACCTTAGTATTTGTTCCCGATACGCGGCTGCGTAATATTCCCATGTCGGCGTTGCGCTATGAAGATTGCGACGATGGGAAGTGTTACTTAATTCAAAAATACGCGATCGCCATGAATTTGGGAATTTCCCTGAAGAATCCGCAACCCTTGCGCGATCGCGAAATGACGGTGTTAATGGGAGGACTCATTGAAGGAATTCCCGAACGACAGCTCGAAGCATTAGAATATGTAGAAAGCGAATTAGACGCGATCGAGGCGACACTTGAGGCGACGGGAGACTTGCGCGATCGCAGTTTTATCCGTCCAAATTTAGAATTTTTACTCAACAATCGATCGAGTGCGATCATCCACCTCGCCACTCACGGAAAATTCAGTTCCGAACCCGAATCAACTCTACTTTCAACCTGGTACGAAGATATTTACCTTCAAGATATCGCAGCAATTTTTCAAACCCAACGCCAGAATCAAGAAGAACCCATCGAACTGTTAGTTTTAAGTGCGTGTGAAACCGGAGTTGAAGATACGCGAGCCACGTTAGGTTTAGCGGGGGTTTCCGTACAGTCAGGAGCGCGGAGTACCTTAGCCTCATTGTGGAACGTCAACGAGCGATCGAGCGCCATTCTCATGGACGATTTTTATCGAAATTTGACCGATTCCACTATTACTAACAAAGCCAAGGCTTTACAAGCCGCTCAAATTGAAATGCTAGAGAACGAAAATTCCTTCTACAGCATTCCACTCCACTGGGCACCTTATATTTTGATTGGAAATTGGCTTTAGTTTTCCGAATAGATAGCCACGATGGGAATATCGCGATAGGCGTCTAAATTCGCTGATTCTAACAAAGCGTTCCAATCCTCAGCAATCGTTGCGTTAGCGGGGGTGCGGAAATAACGAGTTCCCACAGCCGTCAAGATATCGTACCAAATTCCCATTTCCTCGAGATTAAAAATCTGAGTACGAATCGCGTCGTAACTCCTGTGTGTCTCCGAAAATTCTATCCAATCCGGCGCGACATCTTCCGACGTAAAACGAACCTGCTGAATCACCCCACCAATGGTAATATTTAAAGCCGGAACATCTGGATTACAAATCAACGAAAATACCCAGCGATAACGGCGATTGACTTCTGGAATCGAGGGAAGTTTCACGCCGATAATTCCCGGCTGACTGGGAAGTTCAAACTGGATGGTGTCGATTTCTAAATTGTTTTCATCCAAAAGACTTAATTCAGCCTGAAGGGGAGCGAGATAGGGAACGTAAAACCATAAAGTTGGCGTGTTGAGAAGCGTGAAAGTATTCGATCGAGTCATTACTTCTCTAGGAAAAGGCGATGTCGGATCCTCTCGAAAACTCGAAGCCACGAGTAGTTTAAGATTCAACGCTTCCTCCGGTAGACGACAGGCTTCTAAATCACCGGAAGGGGGTTTCGGCGCAGTCGGTTCAGTTTGTACGTCTTCTATATTTTCACTTCTCTGAGATGAGGTTTCACCTTGCACGATCGGTGAAAATTCTCGTCGTGAAAATTCTCGTCGTGAAAATTCTCGTCGTGAAAATTCTCGTCGTGAAAATTCTCGCAGTGAAAATTCTCGCAGTGAAAATTCTCGATTAATTTCCGGTTGAGCGATAGCAATATGGCTTTCCAAAAGCAACATTAAACCACTTAAAAATGAAAAAATAACGTTCGCTTTGTGAGCCTTAATGCCGTCGATCGACTTAACAATATCCAGAAAGAATTTCAACAAAAGCATCATATTTATTTGATAAATCGTTCGTGAGATAGAGTTTTCAACCGTGAATCGAGTCGAATGCCTTTCGCCCCTACTGTTGTTTTAAATGCCAAACCATTCCCCAACTCGCTGCAAGAGAAAGCACAGCAGGAACGACAGGAATCCACCAACCATAAACCAAATAAATTAGACTAATTCCCCAGAGGCTCAGAATTAAAACAGTCATGGAAATACCCAAAATAACTCGATATTTGTGGCGAACCCATATCATCGTTAAGCCTCCTCCAAAAACCGCCCAAAGCCATACCCAAATCAACTCGATCGATTTCGGCCAATTTTGAATTAAAGGGCGATCGTCTAAAACCGCACTGATAATTTGACTGACTTGATGAGCGGAAAGAAATAGAGAAGGCATCTCCCGTTCTCGATTTCCAAAACGACTAAAATAAATCGGAGTTTTTAAATAACCGTTTTGAGACTTAGCTGTAGCGCTAATTAAAACAATGCGATTCTTGACGAGATCGGGGTCAACCTTTCGATTTAAGACATCGTGGAGTGTCACTGAATCCGCGACGCGATCGCCCGCTCGATAATTTAATAAAACCTCGTATAGGATAGCATTACGGTTATGATAGCCGCCGCTATCTTCCGTCAAACGAGGAAATAAAGTATTGCCAAACTTCAGAGATCCTTTACGTTGTTGATTTTCCAGTGTTTGAGGTGGAAGACTGTCTAACTCGATGTTAAATTGACTTAAATAATGCTGTGCCACTCGTAATTCAAAAGAATACCCCGGATTGCAATCACTATTAGAAGTAGCTCTGAGTATCTGAGTGCGAATAACCCGATCGCGATCGGGATGTACATCGTTAAATCCAATGCGTTGAATATCTCGAACCTCTGGCGGAGGCGCAATCGGCTTAGCATCTGGAGAATTGTTACTCGCCGAGCAGGTGACAATGAGATTAGATGTATTTTGCAGTCGATCGCGAAGTTGTTGATGTTGGGGATACCGCGAATCCACTTCAAAGTGTCGAGTCATCCTCAGTGCAATAGTTTGCGCTCCCAACTCGTCGAGGATTTGCAAAAGCTTGTCTAAATTTCGATCGCTAATCGACGCACCCCGAAGCTCTTGCGACGGTTGAGCTTGGATATCCTCCTCCGTAATCGTCACGATTAACATTCGATTGTCGGGGGGTTCAGCGGGACGCAGTTGCATGAGGCGATCGTAAGCGTGAAGTTCGAGGGGTTCGAGCCAACCGATCGATCGCGTACCCATCACCCAACTCGTCGCCAAAATACTCACCAACGCCAGAGTTTGTAACGGCTTGCGAAAATGGGGTTTGCGCCGAGGCGTCGGTTCGAATCGAAGAGATTCCGTCGCCTCCTCTTCATTCAACTCCAAATCCGATTCTGGCGACAGCCAATCCGTCCAATTTGGTAAGACTTCAATAGGATTTTGACAAATCGTCGGAAGCCAACTCGCACAGGGAAACTCCCCTTCTAACCCCTGTAACTGTTCCCTGGCTTCCCGAACCGCCAAATGAAACGGAACGCCGCGAACCAATCGATCGAGGAAATATTTCAAAAACTCCTGCGCCACGCGATCGGGAACCAATTCCCGCATGACGATCGCGATCGGAATTTGCCAATCGTCAATTTTCTGCGCCAATCCCAACCCATCACAGGAATTGAAAATCGCCAGCTTCAACCCGCGATCGACCGCTTTCCGCAAGCCATACCAAAGGTCTTTAAGCTCCAAACTTTCCTCGGGATTAATATAAATTTTACCCGTTTCCCCTTCCGTTTCACTATGTCCGGCGAAAAAGATAATATCCCAAGCTTGCTCCCAGAGTTTATCGTTAATCTCTTGACGTTTCGGCTCCGGTAAAAACGTCACTTCCGCGTTCGGTAAATTTTCGAGAAACTGGCGATCGCGCTTGACATTAATCCCTTCTTGGTGTCCTAAAATCGCTAAAATTTTGACCTTGGAATTGGGAGATTTTCGCTTTCTCGAACCTCGCGCCGCCACCAAGGGACTGAACGTAATTTCCGAACGCTGATAATTTTTATAAAACCCCCAGTAGTGCCAAGGTAACTTTTGTACGTCGCGATCGTCCGTGCGAATCGTGATATAAATATCGTCGTCTTTATTCAACTCTTCTCGCAGACAGAGTTCTAACTGATAAAACCCTGGAGAATTGAGCCAGGCTCGAAACTGTGTCACCAATCGATCGGCAGATTTCTTACATTCCTCCAAACGTTTAATTTGTCCGTCGTAAATGGCTTTTTTCGGTTTAATCCGAAACTCCCAGCGAAAGCCATCCCAAAAAACGAACCCCTGGCGGTTAAACTCCTCAGAATTTGAAGACCCTCCTTTTCGGCTGTAGGGAGAACCCGCACTTCGATATTTATCCTGCCAATGTTCGCGAGCGGTTTCAAACAAAATGGGATTTCCCGGCAATACTCCCGCTTTTTCAAAGTGGGGGCGATGGTTATTTTTGCCAATTTCCAGAGTAATTTTAAACCCTTTTTGTTTGAGGTTTCCTTCAAATTTTAAAACGACGTTTTGAGTCATTGCACACAGCCCTCTATTCAGTTGTATCGTTTTGTTTTAGCCACAAAAATCTTGACATAAATCACACCGAATGAATTGAATAGTTCGATTATCTCAAACACACTAATGTTAATATTTTTAGAGTCTAGTAATTCAAAAAGTCAGAGTTTTTTAAACTGTAAACTCTTCAAAAAAGTCGATTCGATCGAACTGCATTTTTACGCCAAATATTTCACCGATTTCCGCACTAAATTCCAGTTGAATCTGCTGAGTTTCGCGGGTCGTCGCTTGCATGACCACTTCCCGATCGCCATCGAGAACCATCAAGCGTAAATTCCTCGGAAGATACGCCGTTTCGTCTAAAGAGGCAATTCTAACCCATATATCCATCTCGTTCAGGTGTAGAGAGGATTTGAAGCCCAAAAACAAGCCGATTTCGCTCTCGCCCCCCAAAGCAAGCTGTCGCGTCAGTTCCAGATAATGACAAGGCTGTTTGCGAAATCTCGAGGGAGGTTCAGGGGAACTCAAACGCCACAGCGACGAAGGCGGTGTATCGGGCGAGATCTTCCCGTTCAGCCAATGACTGAGGGGAATCGTCGAAATCTGGTGGGATCGTTCAGTAGGAGTCATAACTTCAGGAGCGAGCATCTCTATAGTTCTCTCGGCTAAAACCCGCACTGTTTTACGGCGATCGCTCGCTTTTGTAACTAATCTTTACAAATGTACCTCGATCGCCCCCCAGAAAACCCCAGAAAAACCCTTTTTCCCCTCAAGACAAGTCCTTCAAAATCCGATACGCCTCGAGGAAACGTCCCCCCATCAACGACGCCACCCCATCGAGAATCCGCAACTCCGATATCGTGGAATCGAGAGCGAGGGCGCGATCGATCGCCCGTTGCGCCGCGACGGGGTGCCAATCCGCCAAATTCACCACCGCCAAATACCCATAAGCATAGGGATTCTGTCCGTCGAGTTCCACCACCCGCTCGAAGGCTGCGATCGCCTTGTCCGCCCGTTTCTGCAACACCCACGCCAACCCCACCCCATAAGCCCAATCCACCCGCTGGGGATACTCTTCGAGGCGAGATTCCAAGGCCACGATCGATCGATCGAGATAAGCCTGCACCGGGTCGTATTGATTAATCCGCCCAATTTCCGCAAACACCCAATCCATCGCCTCCGTTCCCTGGGGTAACGCCGCCGCCAACCCTCGAAATTGCGTTTCCCAATCCAACTCCGGGGCTTCCACCGCAGACACCGCCCCATCGAGGGTTATCGACACCGACGGAACCGCGATCACCTCCGTCAAACCCGTTTTCAAATCCAAATACCGCGCCTCGAGGCTGTAAGTTCCCGGCGGTAACGACGCCGGAGGATACATCGCCGTCCGTTCCGTCACCTCAAACCGACAGCGATGGGGGTCCTTCTGACAAACCGCGTCGCCGGGGTACGGTTGCGCCATCAAAAACCCCGACGCAATAGCGCGATCGTGCAACCAAAACGCCGAAGGGTCTCGACTGTCCGTCTTCCGCCAGGTTACCAACACCATCCCCCCCGTCAACTTATCCCAAGACCCCGACCACTGATAAGTCACCGGAACCGGAGACCCCGGCGGAACCCGAGGCGGAACCCTCACGCTCTCGAGACGGAGACGGGGCGGCGGTGTGGGGGTTTCCGTGGCGGTAATCCTCACCAACGGCGTTTGACGGCGATAGAGATTTAACCGTTCGCCGTCGGGAAGGGGGAACTGACGGTGAAGCGAAAACGCGCCGCTTCCTTCGACGAGTTCCACCGTGGCGTTATAGGCGTCGGGAACCGAACCGGGATCGCCCGTTTTCGTGACGAACCAAGACAGCGATCGAACATCTTGAAGAACCTGGCTCGATCGTACCCCCACCTGACGCCCGTAAACCTGGAAATTCGCCAAAGCCCCGTAATAATTCAAATTATGCTGGTTCACCGCAGGCGTAGAAGGTAACACCCCCAACGTCGTCTGCAAATAGGGGTCAGTGCGAGTAATCTCCTCAATCACCGCCCCATGAGGAAACGGTTCGCCCCGATAAACCCGAGTCGTCGCCGGGTCGAATTCCGTCGTCGGACGCAGGGAAATTACCGCCAACCCCGTCGCCGCGATCGCCGTTCCCCAACGGACGCGCCACCCCCATCCCGTCAACCCGTAAGCCATCAGCGTCGCCAACACCGGGAGATAGGGGAGACTATAGCGCCAATCCTTATTAATATTCACCGAACAGAGGAGATAGGCTCCGACGAGGAAGACAGCGAGCCATTTGAGAGATGAAGAGATGTCCGGATGAGGAGATGACGAGGGAACGCCGGGAGATTGGCGTTTTTTTCGAGTCCAGAAGAGTTTGAACAGTCCGGCCATCGATACCGCCAGTAACAGCCAAGAGACTTGTTCGGGAAGGATTTCTAAATAATACGTCCAGGCTTTGAGGCGGTTTAAAGCGGGGTCGCCTTCAGCGATAGCCGAATCGATCGTAGCGCGTTTGCTGGAGGTGAGAACCAGCAACCAGTTGGCGCGATACCACCATCCCCACACCAACGCCGATACACCGAAACTGGCGATAAATTGCAGCAGTTTTTCCCAACGCCGCGAAATCAGGAGTTCTGCAAAAACCCAGAAAATGGGAACCGTCAGAAACAGAGCGATCGACTGTTTCAGGAGAATTCCCGCCCCCAACGCCAAGCCCCACAACACCGCCAACATCCAACTGCGGCGTCGATTTCCCGCCCCGTTGCGCCAGAGGGTGAGACTCAAAAACGCCAACGCGGTCACCGCAGCCAGGGGATAATCGAGAAGGAAGTCCAGACGAACGGCGATAAGCCCCGGAAACAGCAGAGAGAGTAAAGCTGACCCAATTCCGACGCGAGGCGAAAATAAATGGCGTCCCAAGCCGTAGACGCTAGCGAGGAGAATTCCGCTAAAAAAGAGATTGACGAGGGTAGTGCGATCGAATCCCGTTCCAAAGAGGTTATGAATCGGAACCGTGGCGATGTACGTCAGCGGTGGAATTTTCGACGATAACAGCCACAATTGCGTCCACCACTGAGCCGAAAACCACTCCGGCGTCTGAAACGCTTTCCAATAATTGAGGGTTCCCGTGAGATAATCCGCCCGATCCCAATCCGGAACCCGGCGATCGCACCCAAACCAGAGTCGATCGACCATGGCCGCCATCGCCCAAAGTCCCAACAATAGCCGAGCGGGTTGTCGATAAATTCTCCCAAACAGCGATTTCAAGCGATCGACCGTAAATTTTTGCATCCTTGCCTCAATTTCGTCTGGGTGGGT
The DNA here is from genome assembly GCF_049974805.1 of Baaleninema sp. NCBI lineage: Bacteria > Bacillati > Cyanobacteriota > Cyanophyceae > Oscillatoriales > Oscillatoriaceae > Baaleninema > Baaleninema sp. The sequence continues at coordinate 1,715 of NZ_JBNGCO010000057.1, read as the reverse complement.
CTCGAGTATCTTGGTATTGTGAAGCCAGTGGTTTACAGCAGATTCGATGAAACACGCTCTGATAGCTCGACTGACGCAAGCCTTAGCGATTCCGGCGATCGCCATAACGCTGCAAACGATCGCGACTCCCGCTCGAGCGCAAAATAACCTCTACAACCCCTCATTACTTCCGCCGAGCGGCGAGGTCAACGGAACCTTATCCGAAGAAGACATTCCCACCGGACAAGGCGGTTTCGCCCACGATTATCTCGTGCAATTAGAAGAAGGCGATCAAATCACGATCGACGTTCTCTCCGACAGCTTCGACACCATCGTGTCGCTCATGACTCCCGACGGTTTAACCATCGCCGAAAACGACGACGGCCTCGACGGAACCACCAATTCCCTCCTGTTCGCCCGCATTACGCGATCGGGAACCTACATCGTCCGCGTTCGCGCCTTTGGCGCCGCCGGTTCCGGACCCTTTGACTTGAAAGTAACTCGCCTGCGTCCGATTTAGGAGATGATGGGATGAGGGGGTGATGGGACGATCGAGAAATCTCCTCATCTCCTCATCTCAGTTTCGATCGCTCAATTGAATGCGAGGATCGACCGCTTTCAGGAGTAAATCCGCTAACAGGTTTCCCACGATGAGCATGACTGCACCCATCATCAAACTGGCCATCACCACATAAAGATCCTGGGAACGAACCGCTTCGAGAACCAAACGACCCAATCCCGGCCAGTTAAAGAAATACTCAGCGATAAACGCGCCGCCGAGCAAATTAGCGAACTCGAACCCCAACAGCGTAATTAACGGGTTTACCGCATTGCGGAGGGCGTGAACGTAAATGACCTTATTCTCTGGAAGTCCCTTAGCGCGGGCGGTGCGGATGTAGTCTTGGCGGAGAACGTCGAGGAGTTGTCCCCGCATCAACCGCTGCAATCCGGCGAAACTGGTAATGCTCAACGCCACCGTCGGGAGAAAAGCGTGCCACGCGATATCGACAGCTTTTCCCAAGGGCGAGAGATCCTCGTGAAACACGCTCGTCATATTACCCACGGGAAACAGCGGCGTGAGGTTTTGCGCCAGAATCAGCAGCAACAAGGCGGTGATGAAACTGGGAAATCCCTGTCCGGCGTAGCTGATCGATCGCAACACACGATCGAGAAGGGTATTTTGGCGAACCGCCGCCACAATTCCCAAAGGAATAGCGATCGCCCACGTCAACACCAACGAGGCGATCGATAACAGCAGCGTATTCGCCACCCGTTCCCCAATCAGCGACGTCACGTCTTTCTGATACATAAAACTTCGCCCGAAATTTCCCTCCGTGACAATTTGCCTCAGCCAGTTCCAATATTGAACGATGGCGGGTTCGTCCAATCCGAACTGCTGCTTGAGTTGCGCCAGGAGTTCCGGCGAAATCGTCGGATCGCGACTGAGAACGTCTAAATAGTCCCCCGGAGCCAGTTGAACCACCGTGAAACACAACGCCGACGCCAATACCAGCGTAAACACCGCTTGTCCGAGGCGTTTAACGGTATACATTAGCGTCTCGTTCGCCATCAGTTGCGCCGTCGCGTTAGCAAGCTGCACGAGGATAGTTCGAAGCGTCGGCTTGTTCGTCGAAGTCATGGCGATTGAGGAATCTGGAGTAATGGAATCTTGAGGGTTTGACTCAAGTAAAACTTTCGGTAGCTTGGAATCCCCGTCGCTTTAGCGCGGGGAGGAA
>NZ_JBNGCO010000056.1:0-30643 GCF_049974805.1 Baaleninema sp. | reverse complement strand
GGTGTTGCTAGTTTCTTCGGTGTTGCTAGTTTCTTCGGTGTTGCTAGTTTCTTCGGTGTCTGTTGGGTCGATCGATCCCGTTTCTTCTGTATTTTCACTGAAGTTCTCTGGGTTGTCACTTGGCGAAATGTCGATCGAATCGCTGTCATCTCCGCCATCAACTAAACCACTTGGCGTATAGATGGGTTCGAGAATAAAGGTTTGCGCGTTTTCTTCTCTGTTTTGTTGTTTTTTGACTTGGCTTTGAAACCATTTGGTGAAGATGGAAGAAGTCATGATTTAGATGCTCCTGATGGGGGATAAATTGGCTGAAAGGGGAAGTGGGATGGGGTTCGTCTCCAAAAGGTCAATTCATCGTAAATAAGATTTTCTACTTGATTGGGCGGCTGTTGGGTTCCACTCTGTTCCACCCAATTTACTCAGAGTTTGATGTTTTTACATCTATTGAGATACGCCCTTTTGATGGGAGTTTGAGATATGTTTTTGTTCTCTGCGTCCGTTTTTTTTGCGTGATTATACGGCTGTTTTTGAGGGCGGTTTTTCGCGATCGACGCCCAAAAATTCAGTAAAAATACAGATATTCTATGAACCTGGGATCGGGCGATCGAATGTTTCTGTAAATTGCCTGGATGGAGAACTCCTCCATAATGTACTCGGTCAAATTTGACGAGTTTTACGGGAACGGCAGGATATTGTTACATTAGTTAACGTTAAAGGCTTCGCCACAGAGGACACAGAGGTTCTGGGGAAGAGATGAGGTGTCCAGGTTGAGGTTCTCCGGGGTACGCATCGGGGGAGGTGGCGGCGAACCCCGGAGAACTGACGAAACTGAGATAGGCTAAGAGTTCGAGAGCGATCGATTTGAGGGGTTCCCCCCGCAACTCGAATACCTGCTACGCTACAAAATCAAGCCAGATGGCGATCCCGTCTATCAGCTTTAACTTCGTCTCCGGTCTAATTTTTAGGTTTCTCTTGGAATTGGGGGAATTGGGTGGCTTGCGATACCAAGACTCCAATCGACCCACGTTCGCTTGTTGATGTTTTTTTAAGATAACTGTGTCGAAACTCAACGCTCGCACCATCGTCGCCTTTGCGCTTCCCGCCATTCCCATTTCGGCCTTAGGGCTGCCCTTGGTGGTGTATCTCCCCCCTTTTTACGGCGGTGAAATGGGGTTGGGACTGTCTGTCGTCGGGACGATTTTCGCCATCGCCCGCGTTTGGGACATTTTTACCGACCCAGTTTTGGGCGTCGTCAGCGATAAAATCGCCACGCCCTTCGGACGGCGTCGTTTCTGGATTGCCTTATCCGTCCCTATTTTAATCGCCAGCGCCTACGCTCTCTTTTTGCCGGAAAAGCCCGTTACGCCGCGATATTTGTTGCTGTGGATGGTGGTGCTGTACGCCGGATATACCATGTTGAGCATTTCTCATATGTCCTGGGGGGCGGAACTGTCGGAGGATTATTACGATCGCGCTAAGGTGCAAGGATGGCGCGAGTTCGCGTTGACGTTTGGAATGCTGGCGGTGTTGGCGATTCCGGCGGTGGTGCAACAAACTCACGATGCGGACGCCGCCATGAAAGTGGCTTCGATGGGGTGGTTCGTCATCCTCACTTTACCGGTGGCGGTGGGGTTGTCTGTGACGAACGTCGGCGAACGTCCGTTACCGCCGTCGGTTCCCCTGGGATTGCGTCGCTCGATCGCTATTATTGCTAAAAACCGCCTGTTGCAACGGGTGCTGTTGGCAGACTTTTTAATGGGGTTGGCACCGGGAATTACAGGCTCGATTTACATTTTCTTTATCAGCCACGTGATGAACTTGGAAAAATGGTCGAGTTTGATTCTGTTACTCTACTTTGTGGCCAGTTTGGTGGGAGTTCCTCTGTGGATTGGCTTGAGTTGTCGGTTGGGGAAACACCAAACCTTTGCGGTGGCGATGGGTTGGATGGCGTTGATGTTACCCTTGCTGCTGTGGGTGGAACCGGGAAATCTGACGGCGAACGTGGTGGTTAACGCTTTGTACGGTTTGGCGGGGGGCGCGAGTCCCTTTTTGTTGCGATCGATTTTGGCTGACGTGACGGATTTCGATAATCTTAAATCGGGAACGCCACGGACGGGGCTGTATTACGCTCTGTTGATGATGACGAACAAGTTCGGATACGCCCTGGCGGTGGGAATTACTTATCCGATTCTCGATCGCATTGGCTTTGTACCGGAACAAACCAACACGGCGGCCACGTTAGAAGGCTTGAAACTGCTGTTCGTCTTTTCGCCGATGTTGCTGGCGTTACTTTCGGCGGCGGTGATGTGGCGCTTTCCCCTGGACGCCAACGCTCAACTGGAATTGCGGCGTCAGTTAGCTGAACGCGATCGCCGTTAAATCTTCGTTGGAATTCTCTGCTAGATAGAAGCGAGAATCTGCTTCTGTTGCGAAGATCGGTAGAAGAGCGTCAAAATAGGGACGGGTTGGGGTGAGAGTCCCCACCTCTCGATCGACCGTTTGGTTTCGTCTGAAGCCTCCGTATCGACTCTAGATGAAGAATCGCATCTACTATAGCCTATAGCGCGAGATGGAGTCGTAGAATGGTGGCGACGCTTCCCGACCGAAACCCTGGTTGTGTCTGTCCCCGCGCGAAGCACCCCTGGCAGTCGCGCGTTTTTGACAAACTTCCATGCACGAACCCTCGGCAAAGCTGCACTGCCCCAATCCCACCTGTCAGGCTGTTAATTCAGAAGGCGAAGCGTTTTGCCATACCTGTCGAACGGCCTTGCCCAAACGCTACTTGTGGGCGATCGCCCTCTCCCCATCTCAGGGAGATACTGTATCGTTAGACGAGGAGGCGACGGATTCTCAATTCGGACAATACTGGGGCGATCGATACTGGGTCAAAGGCGATCGCATCGTCCTCGATACGCATCCGGGGAATTTCCCCGATTTGCCCGATCGCGTTCCCAAAGCTCTCGAACCCTATTTAAGACTGTTTCCCTATCGCTGGCACCTGCCTCAAGTGTACGGACAAGCCGGACCGCCGTCGCAATTGAAAGGCCGTAACGTTTGGTTGCTCGAAAACGCTCCGATTTGGCAAGCAGACGGCGAAACTTGGACGCTACGCCCGAGTCTCGATGAATCTTGGGACGAGGCGTCGCCCCTGCGACAACTGAATTGGCTTTGGCAAATCGCCCAGTTGTGGGAACCCTTTAGCCGGGAAGGGGTGACCGCCAGTTTGCTCGATCTCGATCGATTGCGCGTGGAAGGGGGATTGGTACGACTGTCGGATTTGGCCCTGGGTCGATCGCAACCGATTTTAGTTCAGTTAGGGCGTCTGTGGAAACGCTGGATCGATCGCACGGCGTCGCCCTATCGCGAATTTCTCGAGGTTTTATGTCAGAGTTTGGAAAACGGCCGCATCGCCACAGCCGAACAACTGGTGACGGTACTCGATCGCGCTCTCGACCTCACCAGCCAAAATTACACCTACCGCACAGAAATCGCCACCCTCAGCGATCGCGGTCCGAGTCGCGTTCGCAACGAAGACGCCTGTTATCCCGTTAGCGGCCAGATGCCCACCGCTTCGCGCAGCCAGGGCGCAGATTCCCTAACCCGCCAGTTAGCCATCGTTTGCGACGGCGTCGGCGGCCACGAAGGGGGCGATATCGCCTCCAATTTAGCCGTTCATACCATCGAACAACATTTACGACACCTTACCACCCCAAAACATTACCCCTCTCGCCGCACAGATCGCAACGGACAGAGTTCTCTCAGCTTGACCCCCACCCTGGAGAACGGGAAAGGACATTCTGGGAACCCAGGACAGGAAACCGACGGCCATCAGTGGCGTAACCGACTGGTTTCCGCCATCGAACACGCCATTTTTGAAGCGAATAGCGCCATTAGCGATCGAAACAACCTAGAACAACGTCAGGGACGACAGCGTATGGGTACCACCCTCGTTATGTCCGTCGCCTGCGATCGAGACCTCTTTGTGACCCACATCGGCGACAGTCGCGCCTACCTCGTCACCCGTTACGGTTGTTATTCCATTACCCTCGACGACGACGTAGCGACGCGGGAAGTCCGCCTCGGTTATGCGTTTTATCGAGAAGCCCTCCAACAAACCTCGGCGGGTTCTCTGGTGCAAGCCTTGGGAATGGGACCTTCGATCGACCTCCATCCCACGATTACTCGCTTGGTTATCGACGATGACTGTCTCTGTTTGTTGTGTTCGGACGGTTTGAGCGATTACGACCGTGTCGAGCAGATTTGGAAACAGGACATTCAACCTTTACTACAGAACGGAAACCTCAGACAAGGGGCGAAACGCTTGGTCACCGTGGCCAATACCGCCAACGGCCACGATAACGTCACCGTCGCCTTGACTCGCGTGCGCGTACAACCCAACCCGCAAGCTACTCTGTCCGCCGCTGAGTTGTTGAGGTGTTTTGACAATCTTCCCGAGGAAGCCGACAGTTCCGACGAAACCATGCAACTGTCGCAACTCGACGAGGACAGTACCGCCTCGACAGAATTTATTTCGCCTCTGACGACTGTTTCGTGGCGGACTCGACTGCGCACGGGAATCGTTATGGCCTTACTCCTCGCCATTGTCGGCGCCATCCTCTATCACATGGCGCAACTGGATTTCGATCGATTCCGTCGGGAAGATTCCACCGCCGCCCCAACTCGAACGCCGACGCCCGAACCCACCCTGTTTCCCGAACCGGGGGAACGACCGATTCCTCAGGTGGGGACGAAACTTCGCTTAAACGGCGATCTCCCCCTACGATCGCGTCCGATTAACGAGGGAGATGCCTTGTCTGCCAACCTTACCGCCGGCCGCGTGGTGGAAATTCGACAGAATACGCGCCCCAATCCCGCGCAAACTTGGTTGGAAGTGCGATCGTGTCGCGAAATTGCCGAGGGGGAAGCGATCGCGCCTTCTCCAAGGGATTTCGTTAGCGGTTGGGTCGAATGGTCGCAGTTGAAAGCGGCTCAGTTCGAGACCCTCGACGAGACCGTGACGGTTCAATGTCAGCCTCTGAGTCCGCCGACGAAAACCCCAAAGACAACGGATTCGACGGATTCGATCGAATAATTGTTTGGAGGTGAAGCGCCGATTGCCGAGACTCCCCCCTTGACAGGCATCCCAACTTGGCGGATAATTAAGGTATTATAGAGTTTTTTTTAAAAATCGCTTTTTCGTCGCTCGCGGCATTTTTCAGGTTGACTCGGGCGCGTTTTTCGGGTAAACTAATGGTATTCTAAGATAATGGAGATATTGCCAAAAGGTTGATTTTTTAATCAACACTCGATCGAAAAAAAGGGGGGGGGAACTCCACCAGTTCGAAACGGACAGAGTTATCGAAAAATTAGTCGAGAAAGCCAGTTTTTCGCGCCGTTATCCCCGCTCAAATCACAGAATCTCCTTAAAAGCCAGTTTTGGCGATCGCTCCTCCCCAAGTCAGGATGGGCCAGACCTGCAACTTAACGCTGTTGGCGCAACCAAGCTTCGATACCGTCGGCTAACGACGCCGCCAACGCTTGCTGCGCTTGGGGATCGACAATCCACTCGAACTCATCGGGATTGATAGCAAAGCCCAACTCCAACAACACCGAGGGGGTCACCGTGGGACGAGTCAGCGCGAAATTCGCCCAAAACACCCCGTATTCCGGGCGGTTCAAATCCTCAACCAAATATCGGTATAAAAACGCAGCTAAATCGCGAGCTTGCGGGTGATACCAAAACGTGCCGATTCCGGCGGTGTTTTCCGCATCGCCATTATCGGGGAGAGCGTTGTAATGCAAACTCAACGCTAACGTCGGTTCCACTTTCTCGATAATCTGAACGCGATCGTGAGGCCACAAATCGATATCCCCTTCCCGCGTCATCACCACCGTTGCGCCTCGCCGTTCCAGTTCGTCTCGCAACAGCAATCCCACATCTAAAGTCACTTCCTTCTCCGGTTTCCCCGTCGGACCTCGCGCCCCCAAATCTTCCGGTCCGCCGTGGCCGGGGTCGAGTAAAATCGTCGTTCCCGCCAAAGGCTGCGTCGGCGAGTTCTGGGGAGGATGGCGCAGGGAAAGAACTAAAGTCGTGTCGTCGTAGCGGAGTTTATAACCCCACTGCTGGGAAGCGCGAAATTGAAAGCGATATTGCGCTCGATCGGGAGTGGGTTGCTGCCAGGTCATGGCTTCGACCCAGGGGTTGGCGTCGAAGGCGATAAAATCCGTTTGGGTCGTGGTGTTGTGTAGCGTCAGGGTCAGGCGATCGCCCTCTTGTTCGACACTGACGGGAACCGGGGTGGTCAGGGGAAAAAAGACCTCCGTCCAGCGATCGCCGTGACGGGCGCTGACGCTGCGAACGATGGAATGAGGCGGGACGCCGCTGCGAAACGTTCTCGCCTCTTCCGCCCGCACCCAAGCCCCGTAATCGAGGCGCAACCAGTCCCCCTCTTTTCCCGTGACCCTGGCTCTCGTACCGCGCGGGAGGGGCGTCAGACGGGAGTGGGAGGTACTCGGTCCCGTGCGGGCGATCGCTTCTTCCGCGACGATTTCCGCCGCCAAGACCGCGTCTCGGGGCAAAATCTCGATCGATCCCCCGCCGGGTTGCGTCGCCGTCTCTCCCGAGGCTTGCAACTCGAAAATCGGCGTTCCCAAATTTCCCGGCGTCTCGAAGGACCTACAGCCGCGATAAGTAGCGATGGAAGGAAGAGAGGACAGCGGTTGATTTTGTCCCACCAGGACAGCCAAGTTTTCCGGAAGCTGGCGGGAGGCGGTATCCGGTAACAAAGCCACCGTTCGATCGCCGAGGCGCACGCGGGCGGTGGTATCCTCTCCCGTGGGGGCGACGGCGCTGAAACAGACCAGCTCTCCCGGCATGCGGGCGATATCTCTCGAGGGTTCGATCGAGCCTTCGGCAAAACCGACCCCTTGCGGTAAATTCGGCTGAGGCGACTGACGCACCACCGTCAGAGAAATCGCGCGATCGCCGTAGCGCACCTCAAAACGGTTTTCGCCCACCGTGAGGGGAAAACTGGGGGCGAAATGTCCGGCCGGAGATCGATCGATCGGCGTTCCGTTAATGGTGACCGTCCCGTCCGGGTCGGCCGTTCCGATAATAAAAATGCGATCGCTGGTAGTTTCGTGAGTTTCCGGCGGATAGGCCACAAACAACGAAGAGTTCGCCCTCGCCGATCCTTCAAACATCACAGGGACGGCGGCCGCTGCCACCATCGAAACCATCGATCGAATCCAAACACTCTGCATATCTCGAAACAGCATCGACACCGAGAAACCACCTCAGACGTCACTTTTCACCGACAGCCGAACCCGGTCGAGAATCCGTTCCAACTGCTCTATCAATTCTGCCATGCTGCGGTCGTCATTGCTGTCCTTCGCTTCATGTTCGAGCTTCCGCGCCAAATCCGGCATCCTCAAAATCGCCGCGTTGCTGCTGGCCCCTTTCAACTTGTGCGCCAACCGCGAAAGCCTCTGCCAGTCCTGAGTTTTCAGCGCGTCGCGGAGTTCCCCCACACAGAGAACCGCATCCTCAGCAAAGGTTTCCAACAACTCCTGTTGAAACTCGCGATCGCCCCCCGTAATTTCCGCCAACCGCGCCAAATCCACCATAGGCGGACTTTCCTCCACCGAGGTCGCCTCAGAAGCCGACAGGTGATTTAACGCCGCTTTCGTCCCGTTACCGTTGCCTGCTGCGGTCGGAGTCTCCACCGCCGCCACCGTACCCGACGGACGAACCCAGCGTTCGAGAAGCTCCTCCAATACCTCCCGTTGCACCGGTTTCGTCGCGTAATCGTCCATTCCCGCAGACAAACACTTTTCCCGATCGCCCTCGAGGGCGTGAGCCGTCATCGCCACCACCACCGTATGACTCTCGCCGTTCGCCTCCCGTTGGCGCAGACGTCGCGTCGCTTCGTAACCATCGAGAACCGGCATCTGACAGTCCATCAACACCACATCGAACCGCTCTTCAGAGAGGCGATCGAGGGCTTCCTGACCGTTGCCCACACAGGTCACGTTCGTATATTTGAGTTGCTTGAGTTGGTTTCGCACCACCTTCTGATTGACGGGCGTATCGTCGGCTACCAGAATTTTCACCGCCGCGCGGTCGATCGAACTGAACGACACCGAACGGCCGTTCGGTGAAGCCACCCGCTCCGCCACCTGCGGTTTCTGCCCCAGTTCCAACCGGGCCGTAAACCAGAACGTCGAACCGCAACCCACCTCGCTCTCCAGGCCGATTTCGCCCCCCATCAACCCGGATAACCGCCGACAAATGGCCAGTCCCAGCCCCGTACCACCGTAATTGCGCGTCGTGGACGCATCCACCTGAGAAAAAGACTGAAATAACTTATGTTGGTCTTCAGCAGCGATGCCGATTCCCGTATCCCGCACCGCAAAGCGCAACAACATCTGACGGTCTGTCCGTTCCCGAAGCGACACCACGACATCGACGCGACCGATTTCCGTAAACTTAATGGCGTTGCCGATGAGGTTGATAATTACCTGTCGCAGCCGCGTCGGATCGCCTTTGAGCCATTCCGGTACCCCCTTATCGATGCGATACTCGAGAGCCAATCCCTTAGCGTTGGCGGTGGGCCACAACAAACGATGTACGTCTTTGAGAGCAGCGTTTAACTCGAAGTCGATGGACTCGAGGCGCATCTGACCCGCTTCTAACTTAGAAAAATCCAGAATGTCGTTGACGATGAGAACGAGATTCTCGCTGCTGGTGCGGATAGTGTGGAGAAAATCCCGCTGTTGGTCGTTCAGGGGAGTCGTCAGCAACAGGTCAGTCATACCGATGACGCCGTTCATGGGGGTACGCAGTTCGTGGCTCATGTTCGCCAAAAACTGGCTTTTGGCCACCGTCGCGGCTTTGGCGGCTTCTAAAGCCGTTTTCAGTTCTGCGGTGCGTTGTTCGACTCGAGTCTCTAGAGTACGGGAATAACGTCTCAGTGTGGTGTTAGCTTGTTTGAGTTGCCAGAGGTAGTGCCAGTTCACGACAGTTACAGAAGCTCCCGTCAGGGCGAACAGGGGGGTGACGACGGGCAAGACCCAGCCTTCGAGAAAAGACAAATAGACGATCGCACAAACGGTGATGCCACCGACCGCCACAGAAACAAAAGCGGCCATCAACCCCAAACTAAAGCCCCGCTTTCGCCCCCACTGCAAACATCGCCAAGTGACGATCGCCCCAGCACAAGACCAACCGAAAATCCACAATCGCTCGATGGGTTTGGGCCACAAGTGCAACAGTTCCCGTCCGTCGAGGGCAGCACTGAGCATCTGGCTGACGATGTTGGCGTGGACGACCACCCCCGGCATTTGCGGCGGGTCTTGTCGGAGAGTGCTGCTGTAGGGGGTATAGAAAAAGTCGTTGAGGCTCGGGGCCACGGGGCCGATTAAGACGATGCGATCGCGGAACAGGTCGGGATCGACTTTACCGTTGAGAACCTCCGTCATGGAGACGGTGAGAAACTTTTCGTTGCGATAGTTGAGCAGGATTTGATAGCCGCCGATTTCCCCAGGGAAATAGTTGCCTTCCCGTCCGGTGAGGGGAACGAACAGAGCGTTTCCCAAACGCAGGTGCATCTTTTTGGGGTCCTCTCCCGCCGGTTCGAGGTTGATGCCCCGTTGTCCCAAGTAATGGAGAGCTAAGACGGGGGCTAAGCCGAGTCGAGATTCCCCTTCCGGGTTTTCCGCCGAGAGAATGGCGCGGCGGATTTTACCGTCGGCGTCGGGCATGACGTCGGAGATGCCCACCCGGCCGGCTTCGGCCAGAACCGGGGGCGGCGCGACGGTGTTACTGAGGAGTTTTTCGACCCCGAACAGATTGGGGGTCGATCGCGCCACCTCTTGAAACAGTTCGTGTCCCGGTTCCACCGGAAGATCGCGGTACAAATCCAAGCCGATGGCGTCGGGATTTCCGTCGCGAATGCGGCGCAGCAAGGTCGCTAAGAGGGCGTCCGGCATCGGCCACTGTCCCACGGCGACGATGTCCGGTTCGTCGATGGCCACCACTACGATTCGCTCGTCGATGGGTTCGCTCGGTCTCAGGCGAAACAGTTGGTCCCTTACCGTCCATTCCCACAGGCGAAACCACCCGCTCATCTGTCCGGCGACCACCAGTCCCGCCACGACGGGGGCTGTTACGAGAACGAACCGCCACTGCCAAATTTTCGATAGCTGTTGCCAAGGTCGGGACTTCAATCGATCATCCTGAATTGGCCTGGTCTTGCCCTCTCCCATACAATTTGGCGAACCTCTCCCTCGTGTCTCACAATGGGACGGGGAGCGCGATGGCACGAAGCACCTCGGCCTCGGGTGGAGCGACTTCAACGGTGTACCTCCGACCGGGCAGCCGTCTCTCGAACGCTCCGACCCCTGATGGTTCGAGATTGACTCAGCCCCTAACCCGTCGTGCGATCGCCTCCGTCCGTATAAACTTGCCACAATATTCTGAGTTCAGTTATCGGTTTCCGTAGTTACCGATCCTATTGTGGAGGGTCTTCGCCCCAAGTGGGTAGAGGCCAACGGGAGATTGCAACAGTTAGGCGCTGGGGGTACGGCGGTTGAGGGGCGACCAACTTTATTGAAGACAGTTCGGGGGACTGGCGATCGCCGTCGCACTCTCGCCCGCCCTTCATGTCTGTCCCTTGCCCGTCCCACTGAGTCGCTCGATCGAACTCGTGAATTCTGAGGAGTCCGCTCCGAAAATCTAACTAGCTCGCCTCCCAGATGTCCGATCGGCGAGCCGGTTTCAAATCCCCCGACGGAATATCCCTGAAAACCTCCTGAGATACCGCCCCCGTTCGATCGAAGCCCGAACAGACCTCGAAATCTCCGCTCGAGGGGGGTCGAGATGAGAGATATCTACCCCCAAGTCACTTCCGTGAATTCCGCAGTCCCGAGCGAAGTCAGCGGTTGCGACTCAGTCGGTCGCGGTAGATGCGCCCCAATCGATTTCCCACCCGGTTCTCTTTCAACTCGAGGTTGAACTATTCAGCTAACGGCTGCCTGGCCAAGTTATCCAAACCGACGGAACCGAGGAATTCGTTCCAGTTCTCCGCCAAGGTTGCGTCTTGCGGGCGATCTTGACGAGCGTGAGCCAACTGGCTCAGGGCTTCGTACCAAATGCCCGCGTCGCTGTAAGCTTTAGCTGCTTCGATGGGGGTCGAAGCCTCCTCGAGAGCTGTGGCGAGGTCTTCCGTAACGGGCATCCGATACACGGTTCCTTCGAGGTTCGGGTTGTCGGGATCGGGAACGTCCGAGACGCAGTGAACCTCGAAGTACCACTTGTAATCTTTTTCGGTTTCGAGGGAGACGTTGTCCGGCAGCGATACGCTCACGATGCCGCCTTCGGCGGGCAAATCGACCTGAGTGCGATAGTATTCCCGCTCGTCATCTTGCAAGCTGAACGAGGCCGTCGTCGCTGTCATCGGCGGCACGGACACGAAGAATTCCGGCCGTTCGGATACCGTCAGAACCCGTTGGAAACCCGGTAAAAGCGGCTGTAGGGCGCTGGCGTTGGCCGAACCGGCCACGCAGAGAGCGGTTCGGCTGGCCCCGCCGCTAGAAGCCGTGCTAGGAGTTCCGGCTACCCCTTCGGGGGTTCCGAAGGTCACGGCTGATACCGGACGTACAGTTAAGAGGGCAGCCGCGCTTAGAGTAGAGGCGACTAACACTCGTCGCAACGATAATTTAAACCGAGAGTATTTCATGGGACTTATCCTTTCATTCGACTGGTGACGCATAGACTTTCCCTACTTACTAGGATAGTTCAAGTTTAGGAAAGGCGGTATGAAGAATTGAGAAAGATCGATTAAACATTCTGTAAATCTTCTGTAAACAAGACGAGGTTTCTGTGCGGTTTTTGGCGCTTTTTTTAAACAGCTTGAAACGCGATTTGAAGGATTACAACCAGTTTCCCACTAAAACAAAGGGCGCCCAGAAGAAAGGATGGTCGTATTCCGGTTGAGATAAAAGCGACAGTTGAGCTTGTCGCAAGGCTTCGGCTTTGTTGGTTCCGGGACGGGAAAGTTGTCGGTAAAATTCCACCATTAAATTGGCCGTTGATCGATCACGCACGCTCCAGAGGGTGGCCACGGTCGATCGCGCCCCGCTTTCGATGGCCAGTCCCGCCAGTCCCAACACGGCGCGGTCGTCCCCCCGAGCCGTCTGACAGGCACTCAACACCAACAGTTCTAACGCACCGGATCGGGTTTCGTCACGACGCTGCAAAATCGACCCCAGTTCGCTGACGCGAAGTTTGCCGTCCCAGGTCACGATGAAGGTGTCTTCGGCGTCGGAACTGAACTGACCGTGAGTGGCCAGGTGTAAAACGGGGTTGGAGGCGCGGGCGAGGGCGGCGCGGGTGGCCTCGGTGGTAAATTGTTGGTTGAGCTGGATTTGCGAGGGAATTTCCGAGGCGATGCGGGCGATTTCTGATTCGACTTCTGGCAGCGGCTCGAACCCCTGTCGTGCTTCGCTCAACCCGGCGATAACCGCTTGCAGTTGGCTGTTATCTAAGGGACGAGGTTCGAGAAGTTGCAACCCCGGCGAGAGGACGAGGCTGTACTCTTCAACGAGATATCGATCGCCGTCGTAAAGGACGGACATGGGCAGGTTTCGTAACGGACCGTCGAGGACGAACACCAGGGTTTCGATGTCGGCGTTTTGCAGGTCGGCTTCGGCGGGACGCACCAGCCAGTCGTAGAGTTGGCGGTACAGGGCTAGTCGTTGGTTGCGGGGAAAGGACAGGCTCAAGGACTGGCGCACCCGCTGTAAGGTTTGTTCTAAGGTGTCGCGATCGACCTCGGCCCGGTAGTTTTTCAGGGGTTGTCCCGGCAGGGAGAGGATGATTTCGAGGCGATCGGGCAGAATAATCGGGTAAATGGCAGCGGCGCGATCGTCGACGGTATCGAGTTGGGTGGGACTGGCTTCGAGACAGGATTCGCGGAAAAAGTTTTCCAGTTCTGCCAGTTGTAAGGCTTCGATGGTTTGTCGGGCCTGTTGCAGTTGGTCTTGGGTGGGATTGTCCGCCAGTAGCAAACTCACGAGTTCTCGATACACCGGTTCGACGCGATCGCGGAACGACAGTCGGACTTCTGGGTTGATGGCCACGAGGTCGCGACTGAGGATTTGCAGTTCGGTGACGGCTTCGCTATAGGCGGCGATGGCGTTTTCGGTGTCCCCCTGTTGTCGGTACAACCGCCCCAGTTGGGCTTGCCATTGGGCGGTCACGTCCGGGGCGTTTAAGGGGGCGGCGGTTTGCAGGGCTTCTTCGGTCAGTGCGAGGGCGGCTTCGAATTGCTGTTGGGTTTCGTAGAGACGGCCCAACTGTCCCAGGACGTAGGTTTCGGCCCGGCGGTCTCCTAAACGGCGCGATCGCTCTAGGGCGTCGGCTAACTGTTCCGCTAATTGGGGGGCGTTGACGGGATAGCGATCGTCGAGGCGCAAGCGGGTTTCGACGAAGTTCACCACGGCGTAAATGGCGGGACGCGAAAGCGGTAAGTTCGATAATTGGGATTCGATCTCCGATAGCAAAATGTCGGCCTCTTCAAAGGCTTTGAGATCGATGGCGGTGCTGGCTTGGGCGAGGCGAGCCGTGACGGTTACTGTGGACTGAGTACTGGCTGCGGCGGCTTGTTGGTAGAAGTTCCGGGCGGCGTCGAGATCTCCCAAGGCGCGGGTGGTGTCGCCCAAGGCTTGCAGGACGATGCTTTTTTGGGAAGGGTCGGCGGTTCCATGGACGATGGCTAAAGCCCGTTCGAGAACGCTGCGGGATTGTTTCAGGTCGCCGACGACTTGCAGGGCTACCCCCAGGTCGGTGAGGGCGGACACTTTGAGACGATCGTCGGGATAGGCGTCCAGGCGCTCGGTGACAGCCTCGAGAAGGGTTTGAGACCGACGGTACAAGCCCAGTCCTTGCAGGGCGATCGCTTGGTTCGTTAAAGCCCCCAGTTCGCCGAATTCGTCGCCGAGGGCGGCGTAGCGATCGCCAGCTCGTTGCCAGGAATCCAGAGCCGCTTGGGTCTGGCCTCGGGCCAGTTGCAACCGTCCTAATGCCAGACTGGCTTGGGCTTCGATGGCGGTGCGACCGCTGGAGGCGGGGAGTTGGGCGATCTCGGCCAAGGCGCGATCGAGGACTTGGGCGGCGTCGCGGTGTTGTCCGAGTTCGTACAAGGTTAGGGCGCGATAGGTGCGACTTCCGGCTTCGGCTAAGCGATCGCCCATCTCGCCAAAGGCGTCGGCGGCCGCTTGAAATTGCCGTTCGGCCGCTGGAAACTGTCCGGCGTCGTACAGGCGTCGCCCTTCGGCTTCCAAGGCTACTGGATCGAGGCGTTGGCTGTGACGTTGGACGAGTTCGGCGGTAGGGGTGGGGATGGCGAGGACGTGGGACAGGCTGCTACATCCCCAGAGGCTCAGGAGAAACAAAATTGAACTGACGACTCGAGTTGTCCAGCGGTTTCGCCGACGGCCGAAGAATGTTTTTATGGGGAAAATGGCAAGTTTCACGGTCAGGAGAAATTGGAGGCGAATGTGAGTCGATATACCATAAAAAGAGACTAATATTGAGGAAAATCGAACTGCTATTGATTCTAGGCGAAAATCGAAACGATGATTTGGAACTCGATAAACCTCTGGTTCGGAGTTTGGAAACTTTGGGGAACTCTTCACTATCCTTCGAGGGTTACGCACTCGTCGGTCAAAAAAACGATTTTTCGTTCCCACTTTCGAGCTTAAATAACGGAATTGTGTTTGAAGCCGGGTTTCTGCGTCAGTCCTAAAATGATAAGAAACGATAAGAAACGATAAGAAACGCTCGGGACAGAAGAGAAGACCTTCGTCTGTCGGGAAAGCCATGAACCGGAAGCACCGGAGGCGGATGGGTCTAACCCCTTTCTATCCACAACTTTAGCCGAAAGATCGGCTTCGAGACAGGAACGATGCTCCTACCAACAGGTTTCGGGCGTATCTCGAGGGTTTCCCCCTCGCTTCGCGGTTTCGACCAATTCCACTTGGCCGTCAGAGGCGACTCTCCATCCTGTGGCTTCTCGTAAGGGGAAGGATGGCGCATTCGACGACTGTAGGAGGGAGCGATCGATCTCTTCTTCGGTTCCCGAAATTGGCTGTGGTTCCCACAAGGGCGAAGGGATACGAATGAGTTGACAAACTCCCTGCGAATCACGCGACGGGGATTCTGGGGTCAAACAGTAAATGCAGGCTGAGCCTGACTGACTTTACCTCGCCCACAGGTTGATGCCCCAACCTGTTTGATATTGATGGCGGCGTTTTCGTCACGGTCGTTTTCCGACCCACAAGACGGGCAGCGCCACCGTCTCACGCTCAAATCCAACTCGTCTAAAACATACCCACAGCCCGAGCAGGTCTTACTGGATGGAAACCAACGGTCGATGTAGGCAACGACTTTTCCTTTCTTTTGAGCGACCCATTCCAAGATTTGCAGGAACGACCGAAATCCTAAGTCAGAGACTTTGCGTCCCCAGAGTCGCTGCATGGCTTTTAGGTTCAACGTCTCGAAATAGAGAACGTCAAACCGATCGGTCAGCCAGTGAGCTAGTTTCCAGAACCAGTCCTCTCGCCGATGAACAATGTCCTCGTGGCGACGAACTAGGTTCTTCCGAGCGCGTTCTCGGTTGTGCGACCCTTTCTGTTTGCGGGACAGTTCTCGGTTGGCTTTTTGAATCTCACGGAGAGATTGCTTAAAAAACAACGGGGCATCAATACTAAAGCCCTCGGAGGTCGTGAGAAACGTTTTCAGTCCGAAGTCAAAGCCAGCGCTTTTACCCGTCTCGACTTTGACAGTCGGCTCCGAAGGAGCGTCTACCGTGACGAACATAAACATCTCTCCCAATGGAGTCCGTTTAACTGTCACCGTTTTGATTTTCTCCTCAATTTCTCTGGACTTCCAGAACTGATACACTCGACCGCAGATCTTCACCCGGTTTTCACCGAGAAACTTGTAGTTGTTCTGTTTGAGAGTAAACGATTTGTACTTTTTGACTTTTTTAAACCCAGGAGGACGAACCCCTTTGTCTCTGTGCTTAAAAAACAACTGATACGCTTTTTCGATACGCTGGCAGATGTCTTGCACTGCTTGAGCGTCAACGGTTTTCCAGGAAGGATTACGTTTTCTGAGCTTAGCAATATGCTTCTGGAGCTTGGAGCAGTTCAAGTGTTTGCCCCACATCCGATAGTACCGACGATGCAACGCAATACAGTGGTTGTAAATCGTTCCCGAGGCATTAACGATGCACTTCAGGTGACGATTTCGCTTGTGGTTGTACAGCTTGAACTTGAGCGTCTTCATGCTACAGCATTGATCAGTCAAGTGAGGTACAGTAACAGCAATGAGTAAACCACCCCTTGATGTCATCCAAAGAAACCTGATTAAATGCCTCTTTAATGGCTTTGTCTAAGTCTGGATAAGTTCTGGCTTCCAGGGATCGCAGTATCGCTTTAATCTTTGAAAAGCAATTTTCAATCGGAGATAAATCTGGGGAATAGGGGGGTAAATATATCAGTGTTGCACCTGCATTTTGAATTAAGGATTTAATCGCTTTTCCCAAATGGATAGAGCAGTTATCAAGAATAACACAGGCTCCAGACCAAAGATAGGGCACTAATTTACGAGCGATAAAGGCTTCAAAAGTTAGGCCGTCAACGGCACCGAGAAGACTCACTTGAGCTAAAACCCCCTCTAATCCAAGAGCACTAACGATAGTGCTACGCACCGCTTACGCGAACGAGAGGTTTTTACCCCGTGATTGAGGCTTTTTGCCCTGGGCTCTTTGACCTTTAGGAGAACGTGCATATAAGCGAGTCAGAGCCAAATTAACCCCGGATTCATCAATAAAGATTAGGTCTTTAGCCAGAAATCCTTGGAGCAGTTGCCAAAACTCGACTCGCTTCTTCTGGACTCGTTCAGTTTCTTTCTCATCAGCGTGGAACGTCTTTTTTTTACCGCGATCTCCAACTTTTTGAGCATTCGATCGACGGTCGTACAACTAATGTGAACTCCCGTTTTATTTTCTAAGAGGGTTTGGAGTTCTGCTAAAGTAGCATCGTTGTTCTCTTCGACGAGTTGTTGAAGAACAGCCAGTTGCTCGGAATTCAATTTCGTGGGTGTTTGTTGGCTACGCTTTTTGGGAGCCAACGAACCCGTTTCTCGGTACTGCTTTAAGAGTTTTTCGATAAAGCTTTTAGCCACGCAAAACCGCTTGGCTAGATGCCGTTGTGAAATGGGTTCACTTTCGTAGACATCAATGATTTTCTGGCGGAAATCTAGAGAATAGGGTTTCAACGACGTTAGCCTCTCGCAAATTAAAAGTTTCATCCTAAGTGTACCTCACCAGCATGGGAAACGCTATATTATAATAGCCTATTGAGGTAGCCAGTGGGTAGCCAGTCCCATGAAATTAAGATTAAGTGTCAGGATTGAGGCAGGACGACTTGAGAAGCTGAGACGGGTTGCCAAGCAGAAGCGCAAAACGATGACTCAACTAATCGAAGATTGGATAGACAGGATTAAGGAAGCTGACGGCGGCTAAAGCCGCACGAGTCGCTTTTCCACCCCGCGCTAAAGCAGCAGGGCTATCAAGCTCCCGACCTATTCACGTATTGAGCGTTAAGGTTCCCGCCCCTCCGGTTCCCTGGCTGGTTACGGTGATGTTGGCACTGTCGCCCACGACAATTTCATCGGCCTCCACTCGCAAGTCTCCGGCGGTTCCGGTGGCGATTAGGTTGGGAAAATCTTCTTGTCCGGAGGAGGCTGCCAGACGAGTCGGGAGTTCTACGGCGATTCCTTGTCGGTTGGCGATTCCGGTTCCCGACAGTTCTAGGCGACGGGTTTCGATGTCGATACTGCCCCCGACTCCGCCCCCGAAGGTCGCAGCTTCGACGGACGCTCCCTCGCGAAGGTTCAGTTCGTCTGCGGTGATGGAGATGTTCCCCGCTCGGGAGTCGCTGAAGGTCGTGGTGGTAATGCCGCTGCTAAACTGTCCGTTGGCGGAACTGCCGGAAATGACGATCGACTCGGCGTCGATGTCGATATTGCCCCCGACTCCGCCGAGGAAGACGATGAGGCGATCGCTCCCTAAGAGTTGGCCGCTTTGGGCGTTGATTTGTGCGCCTCCGGCGAGGGACAGATGGGGGGTGCGAACGTTGATGTTTCCCCCTTTTCCCGCGCCGGAAATCGTCTGTGTAAAGAGTCCTGATGGTAAGACGACGTTGAGGGGCGTATCGATGGCTTCGATGGCTTCGGAGGCAATCAGGTCGATATTCCCGCCGTTGCCGTCTCCTAGGACGATGGCGTTGATGATGCCGCTGTTGGTTAAGCGCAGGGTTTGCGTCTCCAGCCTCAGATTTCCGGCGTTCCCGGTCGTTCCTTGTATGGCTCCGGTGGAAATAAAGGATCGATCGACTTCAACGCTGTCGCGAGCGCGGATTTGCAGGTCTCCACTGTTTCCGACCGCTCCAGTTGCGGAAACTAAAATGGCGCCGTTTTGTAAACGCAAGCGATCGCTGTCGATGCGAACGTCCCCGGCATCTCCGGTTCCGTGGGTTATGGCGAGAACGCCGAAGGGTAAGGTTCTCAAATCGATTTTTCCCAGGACGGTCTGACGTTCGAGTTCCAACAGTAGGGGAAATCCTAAACCGATGAGGTGGAGGGTTTGGCTGGCTTGTAGTCGCAAGTCCCCACCCCGTCCGGCTCCGAAGGTGGTGGCGGACAGAAGGACTCCGTCCCGCAGGGTAATACGATCGCCTTCTAGGACGATCGATCGTCCGTCGAGATCCCCCAAGGTCGCCCCCAGGATTTGGCTGTTGTCTCTGATGGTAATATCGCTGCCACGGATGGCGATCGCGCCGCTTCCGAAACCGCTGACGTCGAGGCGGGAGGTTCCTGAGATGTCGATGGTGCCCAAGCGATCGATTCTACGTCCATCAAACTCAATTCCCGTCGGTGTCGATCGAATCTCGAGTCGATCGCGACTGGCCACGCTGGCTAGTTGAATTTCCCCCTGAAATGCCGTTATATCCCCGCTTTCGAGCCGCAGGTCTCCGCCGATTAAGGCCAGAGTACGCCCCGGTAATACGGTCAATCCTCGGGCGGTGGGGAAATTCTCGGGCAAGTTGGGAAGTTCTGAGTTGACGCGCGATCGGTTGACGATGTCACCGGGGGTTTGGCTAAACTGCAACCCCAGGGGAACCTGCACGGTCAGTAACGAGGTCTCGGGTTCGACGGTACTAAATGATTCGCCGTT
Source organism: Baaleninema sp. (assembly GCF_049974805.1). Classification (NCBI taxonomy): domain Bacteria; kingdom Bacillati; phylum Cyanobacteriota; class Cyanophyceae; order Oscillatoriales; family Oscillatoriaceae; genus Baaleninema; species Baaleninema sp. The sequence continues at coordinate 11,339 of NZ_JBNGCO010000056.1, read as the reverse complement.
GGCAAAGTGCAGGCTTTCGGCGGTGCTGGCGAGGAAGGAACCGCCGATGTCGAGACGGGCGTTTTCGCCGAAGACGATGCCGTTGGGGTTGAGGAAAAACAGGTTGGCGGTGCCGTTGGCGGCGAGGGTTCCGTCGAGGCGAGATATGTCGCCGCCGGTGACGCGGCTGAAAATGGTTTGAATTTCGGCGGAATTGTTAAATCGAGCGATCGCATCGGCGGGGACGGAGAATTCCGAAAAGCTGTGAAACAATAATTCGTTAATCTGCGTTCCGGCTTCGATGGAAATGTTGTTTCCCGTTCGCTCGACTTGGGAATTCACGGTTGACATACTCGCCGCCTTAAAAGAGCGGCGATTCTCCAGACCTCACGGTTTGGGATTCCTAGTTCGTTGACAACCCTTACTATCCATCGTTGCCAATGAATACCAGAGGGGTTTATCTCCCTAGGCGTTTTCCCCATTGCAGAGGAGGTTTCGGTATGCCCTACCGTACCTGAGAATCCGCGAAAAAATTGGTTCTCTGTACTTGTTGCTTAGAGCTTTTACCTGCCCGAGCCTTCCCGAACAGAACCCACTAACTCTAGTTTTCAAGGTTCAGTTGCCTCGATTAGAGGCTCGGTTTTTAAACGGGTTGAATACCGCTCCAGTTTCTCCCTTATAGCAGAGTCGCCCTGAAAGGGCGAGGCTTTAGACCCAAAATTTCTGGTAAGGTGCGATCGGGAACGATTTGGGCCGAAACGGGCAATGCGATCGCGCAAGCGGTGGGTAGCACGATCGCCGAGGTTGCGACAATCCAGGTGGGGAGACTATTCACGATGGCGATCGGGTTGGGGGGTCTCAAGGGTCTTGGTGGGCAAGGTTGGGGGGTCAAGGCTGGATTCGGAACGGATGTTGTGGTGCCAGTGGTGGGTCGCTCTTTGACCTGTGCTGAGGCTCGGTTGAAGGCGCTTTCGATCGGCTACAGAACCTCGGTTTTTGAGGAGATTCTGTTATTTTTGGAGCCAGGTCGCGATGAAGCGATGAAGTATTGGCGTTCTCTATGGATCGGTGTCTTGCTCTTGAGGGTTTAACGACCTCTCGGCGGGCAGTCAGACCGATCGAATCCATTGACGGCCGCGGGCGATCGCTCTGGAGACGCGACTAACTCCACGGTATCGCCCTCGAGATGCACCCATCCCGTCGCTTCCGAGAGACTGCGGGATTCGACACTTTCGCTTGGATTGATTTTGACAAAATCAGTGTTTTGTGGTAATAGGCGTGAAAGGGGTTCGGCCGTCAGCGATCGCCAATCCCGCAAGTCGCCCCAACTGGTGGTAGAGCGCAGGTTCTCCGTAGGATTTTCCGGCACGCCGCCCCGTCCCGTCACCACAAAGGTATTGCCTTGGCTGGCGGCACAGCCTCGAGCGATTTGCTGGTTCGGATCGATGGGTTCGGCGGCCAGTTCCACTAACGCCGCATCCGTGTTGACATCCGGGGTTTTCAGTTCCACGATGCCGCTGAAAGCCGGTCCCAATTCCGAGGTGGCGGTAATGTCGCTTTCGGGTGTCTGAGCGTTGCGAAACGCCGTCCCGAAGATGCCTTGAGCCGCGATCGTCACCCGTCCGCCCCGTCCCTGTCGAGCGTTGGCGGTGATGTCGCTGTTGTCGAGGGCAACCAGGGTTTCAGATTCGATCGAAATGTTGCCGCCGTCAGTATTCCCCGCATCGGTAGAAATGGTACTACCGTCCTCTAACTGCAACTGAGGCGCTTGCAAGTTGATATTTCCCCCCGCTCCCGAAACCGTTCTCGCGTCCAAACTCCCGCCCTCGTTGAGGCGCAGCACCTCGGCGTTAATATCGAGAATTCCCGCATCCCCCGATCCGAAACTGTTAACAGAAATACGGGCGCCGTCGCGCACGATCGCCGTTCCAGCGTTGACGCGCAAATCGCCCGCCGCTCCGCTGGCCGTGAGATTGGGGAAATCTTCCCGTCCCGATGACGCCCCCAAACTGCTGGGGAATTCTACGGGCGTCCCTTGACGGTTGGCGATACCCGTTCCCGACAGTTCCAGGCGCTCTGTGGCTGTGACGGTAATACTGCCACCCCGTCCGCGATCGAGTGCCGTGGCTTCGATCGATCCCCCTTCCGTCACCGAAAGCCGCCGGGTCGAAATCGTCACGTTTCCCGCCGGAGAAGGGGTGAAGGTGGTAGTTCCCGGCCCGCTGCCAAACCGCCCGTCCGGGGAAATTCCAATCACGTCGATCGACGCCGTGGCCTCGATATTGACGTTGCCCCCCGGACCGCCGAGAGACACCAAACCCGTCCCCAACAGGGCGCCGCTTTGGTTGCCCGCCTGGGCGCCCCCTTGCATGACCATGCGCTGGGTTCGCACGTCGATGTTACCGCCGCGCCCGCTGCCGAAAATGCTGTTGGCAAACAGTCCCGTCGGTTGGACGGCATTGAACACCGAGTCGAGGAGTTCCACGGATTCCGAGGCGTTGACCTGTAAGTTGCCCCCGGAACCGGCCCCGAAGGTAAAGGTATTGAGACCGCCGCTTCGGTTGATGAGGAGTCGCTGGGTGTTGAGAATAATGCTGCCCGAGTTGCCCGTAGTTCCCTGCAAACTGCCCGTCACGATGAGGGCGCCATCGATATCGACGGACTCGGAGACGTTGAGGGCAATGTCGCCGCCGTTACCGGAAGACCCGGTGGTCGTGGCTAAGACTGCCCCGTTTTGCATCGTCAATTCAGAGGTTTCGAGGGTGATGTTTCCGGCATTTCCGGCCGCGTTCGTCCCCACGATGGTGACGCCTTCGACTGAGGCTAAGTCGAGGGTTCCCAAAACCGCCTGCACTTGAATCAGTTGAAGCGTCTCGAACGCCGTCCCGATGAGGTCGATTCGATCGAGCGCCCGAAGTTCCAGGTCGCCCCCTCGACCGTTCCCGAAGGTAGACGTGGAGAGCAACACCCCATCGCGGACAGTAATGCGATCGCCCTCGATGGAAATCGCTCGTCCGTCGATGTCCCCCAAGGTCGCCGCCACGACGCGGCTGTTATCCCGAATCGCGATATCTCCACCCCGCAGACGAATCGCACCGCCTCCTAAACCGCTGGTGTCGATACTGGCAGTTCCCGACAGGTCGATGCTGCCGAAGTCCTCGACGCCGCTGCTGTCTAAGACGATTCCCGTCGCTGTCGGCACCACCCCCACCCTGTTGGCACCCTCCACGCTCGTCAGATTGACTTCTCCCTGAAACGCCGTCAGCGAACCGCTTTCGAGCCGCAGGTCTCCCCCGATTAACGCCAGGATACGCCCCGGTAACACCGTCAGTCCGGAGGCGTTGGGAAAGCTGTCGGGCAAACCGGGAACGGGGGCGCTGACGGTCGATCGATTCACGATGTCCCCCGGACTTTCCCCGAACTGCAACCCCACGGGAACGTTCACCGTCAGCAAGGGCGCTTCCGGTTCGACGGTACTGAACGAGGTGCCGTTGGCAAAACGCACGCTTTCGGCGGTACTGGCGACGAAAGACCCGCCGATGTCGAGACGGGCGTTTTCTCCGAAGACGATGCCGTTGGGGTTGAGGAAAAACAGGTTCGCGCTTCCGTTAGCCGCTAAAATGCCGTCGATGCGAGAAACGTCGCTTCCGGTGACGCGGCTGAAAATGGTGGCCACGTCCGGAGCGTTGTTAAAGCGGGCGACGGTTTCGACAGGAACGGAGAATTCTGAAAAGCTGTGAAAGAGTAAGTTGTTGATGCGAGTTCCGTCTTCGATCGAAATTTCGCCCCCTGCGTCTACTGCTCTAGAATTGATGGGTAAGCTGCTGTCAGGGACGATTTGGCCCAGGCAAGCGGAAACGTTCACACCCCAAATCCAACTCAAGGTCGAGGCAAAAATTGAGGCGGTAAGGGCGAACGGCCGTCCCCTACGGCGATCGTTGACAACTATCGGAACGACATTCATGTGAAAACAGATGTTGGTTTTAGGATTGAGCGGGGATGAACAACTTGACGACCGATCCCACGATAAACGCTTCGTTTAAGAAACTCCCAGCAATTGTTTGGCTTGGATAGAAAACGTTATCGAAAAAGGAGCAAAACCTTACGGGGTCTGGGGAACGCAATGCGTGACGGCGTTGGACAGCGCCCCGCTTTCTCCAGGGAGAGGCGCGATTAACTGCACGGAATCGTCATCGAGACGTACCCAGGTCGTTGCTTCTATTAACGGAGGGTCTGGCTGGGGACTTTCTCTCGATTTTGTATTGACAGATTGACTATTTTGTGGTACAAAACCGAGTTCGTCTTCCGTTAACTGACGCCAATCCCGCAGGTCGCCCCAGGTGGCAGTATTTCGCAAGGTTTCCGTGGGATTTTCCGGCACGCCGCCCCGTCCCGTAATCACGAAGCGATTGCCCTGACTGGCGGCGCAGCCCCGTGCCACTTGTTGGCTGGGGTCGATGGGATCTTCAGGTAAATCCACGAGTCCGGTTCCCGCGTCGATATCGGGGGTTTGGATGGTTACGGTGCCGTCGATGCCGAACTGCGAACTGGCGGTAATTTGACTGTCTGGGGCGAGAAACAGCCCTTGAGTCGAGATTTGGATGTTGCCCCCCGCCCCTTCAAAGGCGTTGGCGTTAATGCGGCTGCTGTCGAGCAGTGCGACAGCCGAGGCAGACAGGGCGATGTTGCCGCCGTCGCCGCCCCCCGTGGCGGCAGTACCCGCTTGGGTGGTGATTTGGCTGCGATCGACCAACACCAAGGTATCGGACACCTGAAGGTTGACGTTTCCTCCGCGTCCGAGAAGGCTCGTCGCCGTCACCGTTCCCCCCTCTAGCGTAAAACTGCCTCCGCTGAGAATCGCGTCTCCCGCGTCGCCGCTCCCTTCGGAACTGACAGAAATTTCCGCCCCGTTGCGGACCGTCAATCGATCGACCTTCAAGACGATATTTCCCCCCGCACCGTCCCGGTTCGAGGCCCCGATAGCGGTATTGCTGCCGAGATCGACCTCCACCGCGTTAACTTCCAAGTTTCCCGCCGCCCCCGTTCCCCGACCCCGCACGGCAACTTCGCCGCCATCGCGCAAGGTCAAGCGCCCGGTATTGAGCCGCAACACGCCCGCATCTCCAGCACCTCGGGATTCGGAAAACAGGGCGCTGGGTTCGAGGCGACCCAACCCCGAAAACACCGACCCTTCTACGTGAATAGACTCTGTGGCGTTGATAATCAAATTTCCCGCCGCGCCGTCGCCTCCTGTAGCAGCCGACACCCGCGCCCCGTCTCGCAAGCTCAACCGTTGCGTGTCGATTTGCAAAAACCCCGCCCCGGCGGTTCCCGTCTGTCCCAGAACTTCGAGAAGCGACGAGGTGGTAAACACGCCGCTGAGCCAGATGCGATCGACACTCGACCCCGCCAGCTCTATGGATTCTGTGGCGGTAAGGCTGAGGTTGCCCCCCTGGCCGGCACTGGAAGAGGCCGCCGAAACTTGCATTCCGTCGATGGCCTGAAGTTGCCGGGTTTCGATGGTGATATCTCCCGAGGAACCCGGTCCGAGGGTGGTGGTAAAGAGTCCGCCGGGGAGCGGGACGCCGGCCGGGGTCGATCGCAGTTCGATGGTATCGGCTCTGACGCGGAGGTTGCCGCCTTCTCCTTGGCTGCGATCGCTGGGACTGGTACTGACGAAACTCCCCCCCAATACCCGCAGCGATCGCGCCTTGAGGTCGATATGGCCGGCATCGCCCAAACCCGCTGTGCCACTGAGCAACAGAGAACCGTTCGAGAGATAGATCGCCTCGCTGGCCTCCACGGTCAAATCGCCCCCCGGTCCGGCGGTGAGGGTGGCGGTGGTGAGGGTCGAGCCGTTGCGGGCGTTCAATCGATCGACCCTTAACCTCGCGTTGCCAGCGTTCCCCCTTCCCACGCTCAGCACGTACAAGCCATCGCTGAGATCGGTGGGGTCGAACTCTCCTGAAATCAGTTGCGACAGCACTAATCCCGGCTCGGTTCCTGTTAAATCCACCCGGTTGGCGTTGACCGTCAAATCGCCCCCCCCTCCAGTCCCGAAACTGCTACTGGAGATAAAGGCGCGATCGCTCAGTTGCAAGGTTCCCCCATCAAAGGAAATCCCCCGGCCGTCCACTTCGCCGAAGGTATCCGATCGCCAACTCGCCCCCCCTTGCAGCATCGCCGTTTCCCCCCGCACCGAAATCTCGCCGCCGCCGAGGCCGCTGGCGGTGACAGTCGCCCCGTTACCCAGGTCGATCGATCCCAACTCGGAAACACCACTGTAATCGAAGCTTAACCCCGTCGGCGTCAGTCCGAACCGCACCACTCCCGCCCCGCTGACGCTCCCGAGATGGATTTGACCTTGAAACGCCGTGAGGTTGCCCCCGTCGAGGGTGATATCCCCCCCAAACAAACCGAGAAATTGCCCCGGAACCACCCCCAATCCAGCGGTTTCGGGGAGGGGCAACCGGGGATCGAGAGAGGGTAAAGCGTTGGGATTGTTGGCTTGCGATCGATTACTAATCGCGCCGGGATCGCTGCCGAACTGTAACCCCACCGGAACGTTCACCGTCAGCAGGGTTCCCGCTTGAGGATTGGCGGCGCTAAACTGGTTTCCGTCGGCGAAAAGGAGACTGTCGGCGGTGGAGGCGAAGAACGATCCCCCCAGTTGTAAACTGGCGTTTTCGCCGAATTGAATGCCGTTCGGGTTGAGGAGAAACAGACTGGCGGTCCCGTTGGCGGAGAGGATACCGTCGATGTTGGAAATCTCCCCCCCAGTGACGCGGGTAATGATGCGATCGATATTCGCCCCGTTATTAAAAAACGCCTCGCTTCCCGGGGACACCGAAAATCGATCGAAACTGTGAAACAGGTTGTTTCCCACTTCCGTACCGCCGTCGAGGGTGAAGCGGTTGCCCTCCACCGTCACCCGGGAGTTTTCCGGTAAGGTCGTATCGGGGACAATTTGCGTCAAACTAGAACGCGCTGTCACGACACTGGAGGCGATCGCCAGCAGCCCGGAAAAGGGGATAATACGAACCCATCCCCCCGTCCGCCTCAGTAGACGCCCCGGTAGGCTGGAAATTCCGTGGTAAGTTTTCATTTTCGCTCGGCGATGGGAAACGAACGCTGTCGTGGCCGTTCAACGACGGGAACGGACGACCGGAGGGCGATCGCGGGTTCCTTGACTTAAAGCTGTAGCAACCCCTGACGACCCCAACGCCTCCACTTTAGCCGCGATCGAGCCAAATGCCCCGCAACCCCGCACCTCTAGCTCCTTCGCAGTCGTCGCGATAGCTGTCCCCCACGTGCCACGCAGCTTCGGGAGAACAGTCGTGCGCCGCCACAGCCCGATCGAAAATTAAGGGATTGGGTTTCGCCGCCCCCACTCGCGTGGAAATCGTCACCGAGGAGAAAAACGGAGAGAGTTCTAAAGCCTCGAGAACGGCGTAGAGGCGCGAGTCGAAATTCGAGACGATCCCCAATTCCACCCCTTGCTGTTTCCAATACTGAAGCGTGGGGAGTACGTCCGGATACAGGAACCAAGGTTCGGCACTGGCAAAATAAGAAAAGAGGCGATCGAAAAAGCGATCGAAATCGCCAAATCGATCGAACACCCCCACGGTTTCAAAAGTATTCCGAACCACCTCGTACCACCATTGCTGCTCCCGTTCCAGCAAGTCTTCCGGCGCCGTCTCGGGAAACTCCGCCGGAGGTGCAGCCTTAAAACTCTCAAAAAACGCCGTTTCCACCGCCGCCGCCTCGGTTTCCACTTGCGCCTCCCGTCGCGCTACCTCTGCATACACCTCCCCCACGCTCCCGCGAACGCCGAACAAGGTTCCCACTGCATCGAAAAAGATAACTTTTGGCCGTTTCATCCAGAATTTGTAATTGATAATTGGTAGGGTGCGTGACTTGAACGATCGGGTGTGAATCGTGAAACCGAGAACTCCTCACGCACCGCACCGGGGAGATAAGGGGATAGGGAGATGGCGAGAAACCATCGATTATCAATTATCACCCCATCCTCCCATTTTCTCCTCACCTCATCCTCTAAGCAATCAGGCTGCGAAAAGGTTCCACAATCCAATTCAACCCCACCTTTAACTGATGTTCCGGAGTGGGGAGACGGTAGAGATAGGCGAGGCGACGGGCGATGTGCGCCAAGGGTCCTTCGAGGCTGATTCCCAAACCGGAGAGGGTGGCGTTGTCGAGTCCTAACGTCATCATTTCCCCAAGGTTCTGATAGCGCAAAGGTAACAGGGGACGATGTGTCAGCGACGCCCAAACGTTCCAGGCGGCGTAATCTGCTTGTTGGAACGCAGCTTGCGCGGTGGTGGGAATTCGCTGTCCGTTGATGTCGCAAGTGGCGGCGACGTCGCCGAGGGCGAACAGATGGGGATGGTTCGTCACTTGTAGTTTGGCATTGGTGAGGATTTGACCGCGATCGCTCTGCTCGAACGGTAACGATCGCACCACTGGCGCAACCGTCGTCCCCACGGTCCACAACACTAACTCGACGGGAATCTCATCGACTTGTTCGCGATATTTCAGGGAAATCGTATCGGCGGTGACTTCGGTAACTTCGGTTTCTAAATCCAACCAGACACCTCGATCGCGCAAAGCTTGTTGGGCGGCGTTGCGGTTGAATTCGGGAGAGTTTCGTAAAATCGTATCGTGGCGATCGACGATGCGAATCCGGCCGCGATTTCCCAAACGATCGGCCAGTTTACAGGCGATTTCGACGCCGCTGTATCCGCCGCCAACCACCGCCACCCGAATTTTATCCGCGTCGCTGTTTTCCAGTTTTCGCAGGCGTTCCCGCACCCGGTAGGCATCGCTAACAGTACGGAAAGGAATGGCGTGTTCGGCGACGCCAGGAATTCCATTGAGGGGTGTTTCGCCGCCCATCGCCAACACCAGGCGATCGTAAGCCAGGGGTTCGCCCTCGTCGTCGAGGTGGACGTGATGGCGGTCTATATCGATCGATTTCACCGACGCTTGACGAAACTGAATCTCTGTATTCGCCAGCAATTCCACAAACGGCGGCGCAATTTCCCAAGTTTGCAGTTCGTCCGTCACCAACTCGTACAGTAGCGGCGCGAACACAAAGCGATCGTTGCGATCGACTAACGTAATCTCAGGTTTTTCAGCAGGAGTCCAAGGAAGGCGGCTCAGGTTCAAAGCGGTGTAAAGTCCACCGAACCCACCACCGAGAATAACGATACGAGCGGGTCGATCAGTCATGATTTTCGCGATCTAGCAAGGGAGGTTACGAACGTGATACCTTCATTTTTAACGTACTTTGCGGGTTTCAGTCCGTTACGCGCCCCATTGACCGAACCCGATCGATCGCGTTAACCCGTCCTTCAGGTGAAAGCTCATGGCCCTCGTTTTGCGTACCCTCGCCAACACGGTTTTCAAACAACGCCCCATCCAGTCAGGGGATTTACCCGATCGCGAAAAAAGTTCCATTCCCAGCGGACGAGAGTTCGACATCGACAGCTTTTCCCGCGAACGCAACCACATTCGCTTTATCCTCAAAAACGACGCCATTGAAGGCTTCGATACCTGGTACGCCTTCGGGGACCACGTAGAAATCGCCGGAGAAAACAACCAAGGTATCGGAAGCCCCCAAATCTACCCCAAACCCCGCCCTCGCGCCATTCAACTCGATTGTCCCTACCTCTCCCAACTCGACAACTTCGAGAACCCCACCGGCGCCTGTAACGTCACCTCCGTGGCGATGTGTTTGAAATATTTCCGCATTCCCCAACGCACCGGCGCCAGCCAGTTTGAAGACGAACTCTATCGTTACGCCCTCAACAACAATCTCAGCCGTCACAGTCCCTACGACTTAGCTAAAATTGTAAGAGACTACGGCTGTCGCGACGAGTTCCGCACCAATGCCACCATCGACGAAGTAAAAGACTGGCTCGCTGACTTGAACCCGGCGATCGTTCACGGATATTTCACCTCGTTCGGTCATATTATCGTTATCGTAGGATACGACGATCGCGGCTTTTGGGTTCACGACCCCTATGGCGAATGGTTCGCCAGCGGCTACCGCACCGACCTCCCCGGCGCCTATCTCCACTACTCCTATAACTTAATTCGTCAAGTCTGCATTCCCGACGGAAACTTCTGGGTTCATTTCGTGTCCAAATAGGCGCACTTTGACAGCGGTAGGGGTGCGTGACGCGGCCAAAAAATGAGGGCGAATTCGGGGCGAACGCCATTCGCCCCGACTGTGGCGTATTACCGCGTCACGCACTGACTCCCTCCCCATCTCCCCATTTCCCTTGCTCCCCCTCTCCTTATGTTTTCCGCTGATTCGATTCATTCCAACAGTATTTTTGCCAACCTTCCTGCTGAAGCCCGGAATTGGGCGGAAAAACTGCATTGGAACGAACGACGTTATGTTTTATCGTTATGTCATATTCTCTGCGCCGCACCCTCGGAGGCGCAAGCAGAATTTCTCGATGAATATACGGCTGACGGACTGGTTTCTCGCCTTTTAGAAGACCGCGATACCCATCAGAAAGTCAAACGCTATCTCGAACAGTTTCGCATCGAAACAGATCTCACTGAAGCCCTGTTACGGGGCTATATCCGTCAGTTTTACATTCACTGCGCCCAGGATATGCACCGCCAACCGGAACAGTATCTGGAAGTGGCGGTTCGACTGATGGGAAATACCCAGGAAAGCAACAACGCTTTTAATTATACGTTAGGCTTTGAGTTGCTGAAGATGCTGTTTCGGATGAGTTGGATTCAACAGGAACGACTCTATCGTTTGCAGCGCAACCAGGAAGAATTTTTAAATCAATATATTAAGCCGATTCGCTTCGCCCACCAACTCAACGGAATTATCGTTCCTAAAGATAAGAAAAAATTCTTCGCAAAACGGGATTATTACGTCCAAAATCCCGTAATCTCTAAAAAGAAACTCACGGAATTGGTTATGGTAACATTTTCCGCCGACTTCGTAACTAATTTCGGATTTTCCGTGATTCGACATCCCAATTTTTTACAGTTTAATTACGACTATATCTTTCATCCCGAGCAGGAAGATATTTTGGGAAGTCAATAATTTGAATGCTGATTTTTAGGATCGGCTGAGATTCAGGTGTAATTTGTTTTGTAATTTGTTAATCTGAAGACAATCTGAAGACAATTTGAAGAAAAAAATTCAAAGACAAAATCTGGCTAGGATCCTTTGTACCCCTACCTTATCATTTCCAACTCAGAAGACCCGATTTTTATTATTTCTCTCTAATATTGGCTCTCTACTCTTGGGCTTACCCCGAAACCCGATTTCTTCATAAAATTACTTTCGAGAAACCGGGGTTTTAACC
>NZ_JBNGCO010000055.1:0-30817 GCF_049974805.1 Baaleninema sp. | reverse complement strand
GTTGCTCTATCCCGCTTAAGCTCAGGCTTTCAGCTTTTTTGTCCTGTACTTAGGTCACAACCTTATTTTTCGCTCTATTATTTTTCGCTCTATTATTTTTCGATCGCAATCCCCCCGAAAACAATTCCAAGACAAACCGAAAACCCATGTCAAAGCCTCGTCCGAACCTCTTTATTATCGGTGCGATGAAAGCAGGAACCACGTCCCTGCACCACTACATCAACACCCATCCCGAAGCGTTCATGTGCGAACCGAAAGAACCCTGTTATTTCGTCGCACCCGACCAACTCAATTGGGAAGATATTAAAAAGCTGGAACTGTGGAAAGACGAAAACCGCTATCTCGACTTGTTTCGAGAGGCGGGAGAAGCCAAAATCATGGGGGAATCCAGTACCTTATACGCCAAAGCGCCCCACATCACCGGAGTTCCCGAACGAATCGCTCAATTTAACCCCGAGGCTCGGTTTATCTACGTTTTACGCGATCCGATTCCCCGAACCATCAGTCATTACTGGCACGAAATTCGCCAGGGGAACGAGTTTCGCGATATCCTCAGTGCTATTGAGGAAAATCCCCTCTACCGGGATGTCAGCCACTACAGCGAACAACTAAAGCGGTATTACGAATATTTCGATCGCGATCGCCTGCTCGTTCTCAGCTTTGAAGAAATGACGCAAACCCCCACCACCGTCATTCGCCAAGTGTTCGAGTGGTTGGGAATTGATGCGGACTTCGTCCCCCCTAATATCGATCGAAAAATCCACGTCACCCCGCAAAAGTTCCCCCGCAAAGACACCCTATTTCGCCTGCGGTATCGCTGGCCCTTCCGCCAAATCGCCGACGCCTTACCCAAATCCCTTCGCAACGCCGGAAAACAAGTCGCTGTCAAAGAATTATCTCAAGATATCGACCCCGAAGTTCGCCAAGCTGTCATCGACTACCTGCGTCCGATTCAACAGGAACAAACCCGCGAACTCACCCAACTCCTCGGACGGGAATTTCCCGAATGGAAGCAACTTTGGGGAGTTTAAAATTGAAAATTGAAAATTGAAAATTGAAAATTGAAAATTGATAAGGGGGTGGGGGATGAATTAATACTGTTAAATCTCCCCTCTTCATCATCTCATCATCGAATTACTTCATCATCTCCTTATTTATGAACATTCTCAGTATTCACAACGCCTATAAAATTCGCGGTGGGGAAGACGAATCGCGTCAAGCAGAAGAACGCTTGCTGCGAGAACGCGGACACCAGGTTGAAGTTTACGAAGAACACAACGATCGCGTTGATACCCTTTCCGCTTTACAAGTGGCCGCCAAAACGGTTTGGTCGCGGGAAGCTTACCACGATGTCACCGAGACACTGAAATCGCGTCCCTGCGACGTGGTTCACGTTCAAAATTTCTTCCCCCTTATTTCCCCTTCCGTCCACTACGCCGCCAGCGATTTGGGGGTTCCGGTGGTTCAAACCCTGCGAAACTACCGCCTCCTCTGTCCTAACGGCTTGTTTTTCCGCGACGGAGGAGTTTGTGAAGACTGCTTGGGTCAAGCGATTCCCTATCCGGGGGTGGTTCACCGCTGCTATCGCGATTCCCTGGCCGCCAGCGGGATGACGGCGACGATGTTGGTGGTTCACCGACTGCTGAAGACTTGGAAAACTCGGGTCAATGGGTTTGTGACGTTGACGGAATTCGCTCGTCAGAAGTTTATTGAAGGGGGATTTCCGGGGGAGAACATCCACGTGAAACCGAATTTCGTTCATCCCGATCCCGGTATGGGAAGCGGAAGCGGTGGATATGCGGTGTTTGTGGGGCGGTTGTCTGTGGAAAAGGGTCTCGATACGCTGTTGGCGGCGTGGGAGAAACTCAACGGGGCGATTCCGTTGAAGATTCTCGGAGACGGTCCGCTGTCGTCCCAGGTGGAGGCGGCGATCGATCGCATTCCGAACGTGGCTTGGTTGGGGCGTCGTCCTATGACGGAAGTGTACGACATTATCGGCGAGGCCAGGTTTTTGGTGTTTCCCTCGAAGTGGTATGAAACCTTTGGACGGGTGGCGGTGGAAGCCTTCGCCAAGGGAACGCCTGTTATCGCGGCGAACATTGGGGCGATCGCGGAACTCGTGGAAGACGGACGGACGGGGTTACACTTTCAACCGGGAAATTCGGAGGATTTGGCGGCGACCATCGAACGATCGATCGCCCATCCTGAATTGTTACAAGAGATGCGATCGGTGGTTCGTCAGGAATACGAAAATAAATACACCGCAGAGGCGAACTATCGGCGATTGATGGAAATTTACGAGTTGGCTCGTTCCAAAACCGTTTCGTAAACTGTTTCTAACACGCGAGTTTGTCGATCGCGATCGAAACTTTGACAGACCCAATCTCGCCCTTTTTCACTCAAACTTTGCCATAATTCAGGGTCTTGAAGTAGCTTAACAATGTATTTCGCCAAACCCTGACTATCCCGTTCGGGAACCAAAAACCCCGTTTCTTCGTGTAACACCGCCTCGGGAATTCCCGCGTGAAGCGTCGCCACCACCGGAAGACGCATCGCTTGGGCTTCTAACACCACGTTCGGAAGCCCTTCCGTGTCGCCATCGGGGGCGGTTACGCTGGGCGTCGCCAAGACTTTCGATCGATTCATCCAGGCTTTTACCTCCGACTGCGGCTGAACGCCGAGAAACTCGTAATTTTTCAAAGATTCTTTCGCCTGACGTTCCAACTTTTCCCGTAAAATTCCATCTCCAATCACCACAAGTTTCGCCTCTCGATGGTCGATTTGAACCCTCGCCATCGCCGCAATTAAATCCTCGAGTCCTTTTTTCGCCGTCAGTCGCCCCACAAACAACACCACCGACTCTCGTGGAACTTGTAAATCCGCTTGAAACTGGTTCGTATCGACGCCGTGATAGTGGGGGCGAATTTTAGTTTCGGGAAATCCCTGTTCCACGAGTTTCTGTTTGATAAATTTCGACACCGTGAGAAACAGCGTCGTTTCCCGTTTCAACGCTTCTCGCCGTTGAAAATAAATCCAGTGATTGAGAGAGACATATTGACTGGTTTCCGGGGTAATCGTCGCATCCGCCCCGCGATAGTGAACCAGTAAGGGAATGTTGAGTTTGCGAATCCAGGGAAGAACCAACACACCGCTAAGTCCGAATTGAGCGTGAAGTAATACCGGATTGAGTCGTTCGATTTGTTGGTAAAAATTCGGGGCGAATCCGGTGAGTTTGAACGTGGCTTCTGCGAATTTACCGAGTTGATTTCCAGAATTGAGAACCAGGGTTCGATCGCTCGGAAGTTCCAACCCCGGAACCCGACGAGAACCCACATAATAGGGCGTAAAGTTTTGCAGTTTTTCCCCTTGCGCCCGGATAAAGGTTTGCGACGGGGGAAGTAACAGACTACTGAAAAAAATAACGTTTTTCATAAGAATTCACCTGTAGTCTTGCTATTTGGGCGGTGTACGTTGGCGGTGCGTGAGGATTTATTAGCCTCACTTTCGCGGAAGCGGTGCGTAGCACTTTCGACACCCTATTTTTCAAGTCACGCACCCGACAAATCATCACCCCATTACCCCATCATCCCCCTACCCGTGCCATTTCTTCAAAATTTCCACCACCGCCGGAACGTCAACGCTGAAATTTTCCCGGTTGTTGGCTTTATTGGAACAAACAAACTCAAACGGATGTCCGAGAGCCTTCGCCAAATAATAGTAATAGGTTTGCATTTTCGCCATAATCTGTAACTCTAAAACGTTGACTTTCGGCGAAAAAAGGATATGCGTAATCCCGCCGCCATAGGCTCCCACCACCGTTTCCGCATCGTAAAACAGCTCGATTTTCTCTTCTAAGCTGTAATCTTCTAAAACGTATTTCTCAAACCCGAACTTTTGCAGTTCGCCGAACAGTTCCTCTTCGTTGAGAATGTGGCGTTTTTTCAATCCCGAGGCGGATTTTGCCCGAGAAATGTAAATTCGCTTATTTTGTTGAGAAGGGCGATCGGGAAGACAGGTTTCTCGAAGTTTTTTAATGTACAATTGTGGTAAATATCCCGAGCCAAACTGGGTGAGAAATGTCGGTAAAATCAGCTTTTCTAAACGGTACAAACGTCCTGGTTCGACCTTGACTAATTTGGCATTTTCGGGTATAATTTTAGGAACGATAATTTCTTCAGCTTCCGCTGTGGGATCGGCGTAGAGAACCTTGATTTCGTCGATATCTCGATACGCCGGGTCGTTGAGGAGAAAACAGCGAGGCACCAAGTCGATAAATTTGTGATAGTAGCCG
Source organism: Baaleninema sp. (assembly GCF_049974805.1). Taxonomy (NCBI): domain Bacteria; kingdom Bacillati; phylum Cyanobacteriota; class Cyanophyceae; order Oscillatoriales; family Oscillatoriaceae; genus Baaleninema; species Baaleninema sp. Next base: position 26,526 of record NZ_JBNGCO010000055.1, on the reverse strand, counting down.
TTGGGAAGCCCTTGATAAATGCTTGTATAGCCGGGAATGGTTTCCACGGGTTGCTCGAAAAACTTCCGTTTGAGAAAGGATTGATTTAAAAACGCACCCCAAATCGTAATTTTATCCATGTTCGGATACATGGATTCGGCGAAAATTTTTCGAGATTGGGTCATCACGAGACCGTTTCCCGGCTCGAACAGTACGTCTTCGACGACGGAACTGTAAATATCGTGGGTGGTGTAGGTTTCCCCTTCTAAATATTTAAAGGGATCGTCAAAGGGCGGCATTTTTTTGACTTCCGGCGTGGGAACGGTTTCTTTGGGAAGTCGATAGATAGGATGGTCTTTTCCGCATTCCTTTTCGACGGTGGTGGTGTCTAATAAAAAGGCAATTGACGGCGAGAGAACCAACTGACTGTAAAGCGGTCGGATGGCGGGTTTGATGGCGTTTATTGCGGTTTCAAAGGGAGAAGTTCGGGCTGTCATAGGAGTTTAGAGAGGGAGAAGGGGAGAGGGGGAGACAAGAAAGAAACCTGTGGAGTCGGTGCGTGACGAGTTGGTCGGTTGAGTTGCAGAGTTTTCGTGTTTTTAAGTCACGCACCCGACAACTTTGGGTTATGTTTATTTTTGGGTTCGTTCGTATAGTTTTTCGCAGAATTCATCGATGAAGTCGGCGATGTGACGTTGGGGTTGGAAAAATTCATCGATACGATCGCTCGTATAGTGAAACTCCGCCTCGGTGGGTTCGCCGTCGGGAATCACGATCGCGATCGCCTCGCCGCATCGCGTTCGCATACTGTGTTCTACCAACTGTGCGAGTTGGCGAATGCTGATGGTGTCGGGGCCCGGAACGTGCAGCAACGAGAGGCGATCGATCTCGTCTACGGTCGATCGAATGGTTTCGCAAATATCCCACACCGAAATAAAATTGCGTTTCTGATATCCAGGCGATCGCAAGACGATTTTTCTCAGTTCCACCGCCTCCCGACAAAACCCCAGCGGCGTCAGCGTCCAACGGTTACAGGCGTCGATGTCCGCCGGAATCCCGAAAAAGTTACTCGGACGCAACACCAACCCCTGAATTTTCCCCTGTCGCCGATATAGCTGCACGTACTCTTCCGCTTGTAAATGGGTCAAGCCGTAATCATTGAGGGGAAGCGGCGTCGTGGTTTCGTCGATGACTCCCTTCGGGCGTCCGAAAACGTGAAACGTCGAGAGATAAACGAATTTGGGGATGTCGTTGTTAACGCAGAAGTCCAACGCCGCCCGCGTTCCCGCCACGTTACGCCAGAGACTGCGATAGGGCTGTTCGCGACAGGTGACATCGTGGGCGGCTGCGGCGTGGACGAACAAATCCACAGGGGTTTCGAGGGTTTGTTGGGCGAAGGCTTGGGGGCGATCGAGATCGATCGCCACGTCCGCCCCCGGTTTCCGCGTCGCCGTCAACACCCGCCAACCGTTAGCTGCAAAATCCTGACAGGCGATCCCGCCGAAATAGCCGTTCGCCCCTGAAATTAAAACTGTTTTCGTCATGACTCGAACCGGAACGGACTTTCAAACTCAGCCAGCGGTTTCCATTGCTGGTCTTTCGCAGACACGATTGGCGCTTCCGCCACCCAGGGAATCCTCGCCGAATTCCACAAAATTCCCTCTTCATGTTCCGGGGCGTAAACCGAAGACACCTGATACATCACCAACGCCATTTCGCTGACGATATAAAACCCGTGGGCTAAACCCGAAGGAACGTAAACCGCGTTTCCCTTTTCCGGCGTCAGGGTGAAGACAGCGTGTTCGCCGTAAGTGGGCGACCCCACCCGCAAATCTACCACCGCATCGAGGATTTCCCCCTCCGCACAATGGACGAGTTTCGCATGGTCTTTCGGGGGAACCTGAAAGTGTAATCCTCGCAAGACGTTTTGCTGAGATACCGAATAGTAAGCTTCGGCGAAATGCGTCGCCAGACCGAACTCTCGATAGACTTCTTCGTGAAAGGTTTTGACGAACCGACCGCGATCGTCTTTAAACACTTTCACATCGATTTCGTAACAACCTGGAATTTTCGTTTCTCGACAGTTCATCATCCTAATTGACCCGTAGCAGTTTCTTCACCCATTTGTTGCCCTTTTCTCGCCCATTTGTCGCCCTTTCTTAGGTTGCGTGGAGGGAACCGAAACCCAACAGCATTCGGTTAAGATTGGGAGGTGTTGGGTTTCCTAAATCAACCCAACCTACAGTTGTCCCGATTCAGAAACCGTGACGATCAAAGGGGTTTTCTCCTCCAGAAAATGGCTGTACCAATCGATAGTTTCCAACAACGCCTCATCTAAGGTGTATTTCGGCGACCAATCCAATAACTTCCGGGCTTTCTCCGCCGAAAGATACTGATGCTTAATCTCGTTCTTCGCTTGATTCAAGATAATCGGTTCCAGATGGGGCTTACCCATCAACTTCAAAATCTTACGAACCAAATCGATGACCGGAATTTGTAACTCGTTGCTAAAATTAAACGCCTCCCCCCAAATCTCTTTCCGTTCCATCTGTTCCGCGAGATGGAGATAGGCCAAAACCCCATCTTTCACGTAAAAATAATCGCGAATGAAGGTTCCGTCGCTGCGAATTTGTAGGGGTTTATCTCGAAGGGTCGATCGAATCGTATCGGGGACAATGCGATTGAAATTCAAATCGCCGCCGCCGTAAAAATTGCCGCAGCGAGTCACACACACGGGGAGTCCGTAACTGACATAATACGTGCGACTAATTAAATCCGCACAACTTTTCGAGACATCGTAAGGATGTTCTCCCTGTAACGGCGTGGTTTCGTCGTAAGGTAATTCCTCTTGGTCGCCGTAAGCTTTGTCACTGGAGGCGACCACAATTCGACTAACTACCCCCACGCGGCGACAGGCTTCTAATAGGTTCCAAGTCCCTTTAATATTCGCCTCAAAAGTTCCCAGCGGTTCGCGGTTGGCTACCCCTACAATCGTCTGGGCGGCTAAATGAAAAACCGTATCGATTTCATGTTCGTTAATCGTCCGTTCCAACACAGACAAATCTTCCAAACAGCCGTAAACCGTGGTAATTTTCTGCGAAAGTCCTTCCGAGAACAGCCGCGACTGAGGCACCCAATCGCGCACTAATCCCACCACGTTCGCCCCTCGGCTGACGAGTTCCTGAGTCATCCAACTCCCCAGAAGTCCCGTACATCCGGTGACAAATACCGATCGATCTTGCCAAAAATTGTTTACCATACCTTCCACTTCGCTTGTCCCGCATTGTACAGGTCGCTTAAGAATTGCAGTTCCCGGTAAGTGTCCATACACTGCCAAAAACCATCGTGTTTGTAGACCGCCAGTTCGCCGAGGGCTGCCAAGGTTTTCAGAGGTTGGGCTTCAAAAACCGTCGAATCTCCTTCGATTAAATCTAATACCTTGCGGCTGAGAACGAAGTAACCGCCGTTAATCCAACCTGCACTGGTTTGGGGTTTTTCTTGGAAGTAGGTCACCAAGTTATCTTCAATGACGAGTTCTCCGAAACGAGAGGGGGGACGAACTGTCGTGATGGTGGCGAGTTTTCCGTGGCTTTTGTGATACTCGAGAAGGTTGTTAATGTTGACATCGCAAACCCCATCGCCGTAGGTTCCCAACAGAAGATCGGCACCCATGCTATCCAAGTAGGGGGCGAGGCGTTTGAGGCGTCCCCCGGTCATGGTTTCTTGGCCGGTATCGATCAACCAAACTTTCCAATCTTCTTCGGTATGTCCGTTGTCGAGTTTGGTGATGTTTTTACTTCCCAATTCCAGCAGGACGTTGCTGTGGAGAATGTCGTAATTTAAGAAATACTCCCGAATCATTTCGCCTTTATACCCCAAGCAAAGCATGAAGTTATTAAAGCCGTAATGGGAGTAAATTTTCATGATATGCCAAATCATGGGACGGTTGCCAACCGTGACCATGGGCTTGGGACGAAATTCGGTTTCTTCTTTGAGGCGGGTTCCTTTTCCACCGCAAAGAATGGCGACGGGAATGTTAGACATAGGAATTAATGGGTGAAGTCAAGGGTTTAGAAGGCTAGATTTTCGGGAATTTGTTACGATACTAAGCCAAATAATTCAGAGTGTCCAGTGTCGATTTTAATCTTTGTAAAAACTTTTAAAAACTTTTAAAAACTTGTAAAAACTTTAGGGAACGCCTTCTCTGAGAGGGGTTGAAGAGACTTCTTCTCTACAGTCACATACAGTTTCGTAGAGGTCTTTGAAAAACCGACTTTTCACCGACCAGCGGTAGTGTTGGCGGATGCGGGTTCGGCCGCCTTGGCTGAGACGCTGCCAGCAGTGGCCATCGGTGGCGATTTGCTTCATGGCCTCGGCGAGTTGAGAAATTGCGGTATCCGGGTCGGATGCGGAGACTTTGAAGCCGGTGTCTGGGGTGACTTGAACTGCCGGACCGCCTAAGTCCAGGCACAAGACCGGACGGCCGGCGGCCATGGCTTCGACGCAGACTAACGCCCCGGAATCGTGCAGGCTGGGGTGAACTAAGGCGGTGCAGGTGCCGAGGGTTTGTAGGGTGTCTTCGCGGGAGCGTTTTCCGAGGAATTTGACCTGCTGGGCGATTCCCAGGTCGGCGGCGAGATGTTGCAGGCGATCGATCTCTTTTCCGTCTCCGACGAGCCAATATTCCGCGTTTTCGGGCAAATCGGCGCTGGCGAAGGCGCGTAATCCCAAATCGAACCCTTTCCAATGCAACAACCGCCCGATGCTGAGGAAGCGGGCGGGTTGCGGCGGGTCTTGGGCGCAATTTTCTAGGGTTGCGATGTCTTCGTCGGAGAGTCCTAACTGAGACAACACGCGCACGTCGGGGGCGTTGAGGCGTTGGAGACAGGCGGCGGTGTCGTTGGTGGTGGCGAAGGCGATCGCACTGCGTCGGGCGGTTACACTAACAAAGGGATCGATCGCCCCAATTCGTTGCGCCCCGTTTCGCAGCAGTTCGTAAATTTTCCCCCGCGTTCCAAACCCCCGCCAGAAGGCTTTTGGTGCCATCTCTCCACCACCGACGGGACCCCAAATAAACGGAACGGGTAACAACGCCAAAAAACTGGGACTCCAATATTTCACGTAAGTCACGTGATGCACCACGTCGAAGCGATGAGTTTCCTGTAACTCTCGGGCGACGAAATAGGCGACAATTTGCCAAAGATAATAGTGGAGTTGTACCAATCGTTGACCCCGGTTGAGTCGCTGAAACCACTCGGGTAAATCGCAGTAAACTACGTGCAACCCCGGAATCGGTGTTTTTTGCAGTTCCTCTTCAATGCGATCGCGGTTATTTTCCCGTGTCAGCAGCCAAATTTCGTGAAATTGCGCCAATTCCTTGGCTAAATTCCAACTAATACCCGGTTCTGACCCTAAACCGGCACGACAGGCGTAGGCAGACAGGAGGATGTGCAGAGGGGGAGAAGTGGTTTCAGTCATTCGACTCGCCTCCTAAGACTCTTTCAATTACCTGTTTCATAAAGTCCGCTGCCGCTTCTGGGGTGTAGTTTTCCATTGTTTTGCGGGCGTTTTTGCCTAAATAGTTAGATAAATCGGAATTTTCTACAAATTTAGCCATCAGGGTCGAAAATTCTGCTGTTTTTTCGGGATTGCAGCGATAGCCGTTTTCGCCGTCGCGAATCAACTCCACCGCCCCGGCATATTCCGAACAGAGAACGGGTTTTCCTAGCACCATTGCTTCGAGGACAACCATACCCCAGGTATCTTCAAAGGTGGGCAATACAAAGATATCCGATTGTTGGAAATATGCCCCGAGTTGATGGTAAGGAACGCGCCCCACCCAGCGCACGCGATGTTCGATTTTCTTCTCGCGACAAAAGGCTTCGAGTTCTTCTCGCCGTTCGCCGTCTCCGACGATAATAATGCTGTAATCGCCAATCTTACGCCGTTCTAAATCGGCGCAGGATTCTAGCCAAGGTTTTAATCCTTTGCGAAAAATTAGACTTCCAACGTATAAAAAACGAGGATTTTGTAAATCCGAAAGTTCGATTTCTAACTCGGAACTGTCTATTTTTAAGGATTCCGTTCCGGGAACTTCGTAGGGCTGTACGAACGTCAGCTTGGGGCTGGAATTTAAGATCTGAATTAAATAGTCTCGTCCGGCGTGAGAATTACTAATACAGGCGTCGGCGGTTTGCACCATCCAACGCCGCAACGCCAACCGTAACGGTGAATTTCGATAGTCTACGCTGGGAGAACTTCCTTCGTAGGCGATGACGACGCGCCATCCTCCAAAGGGTTTGAATATTAAGGCGAGTAACGTCCACAGTCCGAAGGCGTTGGAAAACAGGATATCGGGCTTGAATTTTAACAGTCTTCCGACGATTTGTAGGGGCAAATAGGTAAAGGTGCTGCCGTAACCTTTATCGGCTTTTTTGAGGGCGACGAGTTTACGTCCTCCGACAATATCGACATGAAAAGAATCTTCGAGTCCGGGGGCGAATCCATGCCAGCGGCTGGTGTAAACGGTGGTGTTAGGGAACAAATCCGTGAGGCATTTCATGGCGGGTTGCCAGTAGTAAAATGCGGAGGTTAACAGCCACGCGACGCGCACCGACGCGGTATCGATCGACCCTGTTTTTAAGGGGGGAGGAGATTCGTTGGTTGCAGTCATGACGAGACCTCAGTGGACGCTTTTTCGGTTGAGTGATTTGCTCGATTTTGCTTCAGGTTAGGAAGTTCTGACTCCCGGTTTTCGTAAGCCGATCGCCGCAAGCGAAGTTGCACGTCTTCGAGCAATTTGCGGTTGGCCGACATGACGTCCGCCACTAATCCGAACATCCACAATTGAAAGCCGATGAGGATTAAAATTGCCGCGAGAATCAAACTCGGCGTGCGGGCGCGATCGGGTTCAAATAAAATCAACCAGCGAATACAGAGCAATATCCCCAAGGTGAAGGGAATACTTCCCGCGATCGAAAAGAACCGCAGGGGGCGATAGGTCATGAAAATTCGCAGGATCGTAAAGATCGATCGCTGGATATAAGCGGGAATGCTTTTCACCAATCGCGAGGGACGTAAATAGCCGTTAGTTCGGATAGGAACCGAGGCGATCGCCATTCCCTTTTGTCCCGCTTGAATGATGGTTTCGAGGGTGTAGGTATATTCGTTAAAAACATTTAACTGCATCGCCGCGTTGCGAGAATAGGCGCGAAATCCGCTGGGGGCGTCAGGAATTTTCGTGTTGCTGGCGATGCGAACGACCCAACTTCCGAGGCGTTGCAGGACTTTTTTCGCCGGGGAAAAATGCTCGATCTCGGTGATGGGGCGTTCGCCGACGACCATCTCGGCGGTTCCGTTGAGAATCGGTTCGATGAGTTTGGGGATATCGGCGGCGCAATATTGGTTGTCGGCGTCTGTGTTGACGATGATATCCGCCCCCGCTTTGAGGCTGGCGTCGATTCCCGCCATGAACACTTTCGCGAGTCCCTGGTTGTGGTCGAAACTGACGATGTGGTCTACGCCGCAGGCTTCGGCTACTTCGACGGTTCGATCGACGCTACCATCGTTGACAATCAGCCATTCGACCCGATCGATCCCTGGTATGTCGCGGGGGAGTTCGGACAGCGTCACCCCCAGGGTGGCTTCTTCGTTGTAACAGGGAATTTGAATAATCAGTTTAGTCATCGCTGACGGAGAGGGTGGGGTATATCAGGGATTTTATGCGCGATCGATGAGATTTAGGGAACGGGGAACGGGGAACGGGGAAAAACCGCGATCGCACCGTATTTTTCGGCTTGGGTGAAGGTTTGTCCGCCCCACTCCAACTCGGTGGCTTGTACGTCGTCGTTTTGATTGGCGACGATGACGCAAGGGGTAAATTCGCCGTTGGGATAGGGGAGGTCTTGGGTGGGGTTCTCCTCCACTAAACGCAGGTGTTCGATGCGAAACGGCTGGTCGAGACGCTGTTTTAACAGCATCCACAGGGGATATTCCCAAGCGTCGCCGCTGTAGGACAAGCCGATATCGGTACAGCCGCTTTCAGCTAACCAATCGACGGTTTGCTTGTAAGACTGGCGGATTTCCGGTCGCGGCGTAAAGTATTGGTCGTTGCGAGGAGTGTTGAATATATTGACGACGCGATTTTCTTCAATATATTGACCGTTGGCGATAATGGGACGGGTTTCGTTAAACAGCAGCCACAGCAACGACGCCAAAATCAGAAATACCGCCACGGCGTTGGCCAGTTGGGGTTTTACGACCCGTTCTAACACCACGGCGATAAAGGGCGATAGTAAGACGAACAGGGGTAGATGTAGCCGCGATCGCCAGGGCGACCAGATAATGAGGGAACAGAACATAAGAAAGCCGAAGACGATCGCGCCGAGATACAAGGCCAGTTTCAGCCGTTGGTTCCACTCAAACCGCTTCCAATTCCCAAAAAAGGCGATCGCACTGAGAAATCCCAAAATCAAATGGAGGGGATTTCCGGCTAAGTCTTCGTGATTGACGCGGCTGTGTAAGTCGAACTGTTGTCCGGGTGGAAAGGTGGTTTGGGGATTGCTGGCGTCGGCGCCGATGAGATGGTGGAACTGTTCGACGACGCCGATAATTATCAGGTTGATTTTGCGGACGGGGGTACTCAGGTGTAACGCCAGGTTCCGCGAAACGTTCGACAGCAGCAGTTGCAGACTCCATCCCCCCATATCGTAGGTTCCGGTGGCGCCGAGGGGCGACCCGAAGGCGGCGAAGTTGCGAGAATAATGACCCAGGTTTAATCCGAGGGCGATCGCTCCCATAATCACCCAGGGTTTCCAAATCCGCGTCCGAAATCGCCAAATGCTGGAAATCGCAAACCACAAGCCGAAGGGAAACAGGTAAAAGTAAGCGGTTCCTTTGGCTAAGATAGCCAAGCCCAAACTCGCCCCCATTTGCGGAATCTGGGAGATTTTGCGATCGTTGTCCCAGTACCGCAGGACGTAGTAGGCGAAACAGACCATCCAAAAGGCGCCCACGTAATCGGTTTGGGTGCTGGAACTCTGTAAAATCCCCATGGGAATGGTGACGCAGATGACGACGGCCAGGATTTGACCCCGCAGCGACGCCCCCAATTCTCGGGCGATGGCGGCGACGCCGAACAAACTCCCCACCATCGCCAACCACTGGAGGAGATTAGCGAATCGATCGCCCCCGCTGAGAATTTGTAGTTGAGTGATGGTAAATCCCGCGAAAGGCCCTTGGTAAATTTGTCGGGTGATGGCGGTGGGATAGTGGGCGACGCTGCGGTTTTGTATCCAATGCACCACCCGCCCCATGTGGTACGTCATGGAATCCCAGTTATTCGGGGGGGCGATGAGGGCGATGGCGGCGAGGGTGGCGACGATGGCGATCGAACATCCGATGAGAAACCACTGAAACCGCGACGGCTGTTCTCGCGAGGGTTTGGGCATTTCCCGAGGTGGGTATTTACTCAGGTAGAAACCTGCCAACAGGTCTAACAGTCCCCAAACGAGGGTCAAACTCACCCCGGTTAGGGCTTGGAACGCGCCGAACAGTTCGGTGGTGACGACGACGAACGCCCCCCAACACAACGCCCCGGACAGAACCGCGTCCGTCCAGGGGTTGCCCCGTTTGCGGAAAATGAGAACCAGTAGGGCTAAGGCGAGAAACGGTAGAACGACCAGCATCGCGATCCCTTTAATTGCAAGAAGGTTAAACGAAGAATGTGAAATTCAAGCCTGTGAAATTCAAGCCTGTGAAATTCAAGCCTGTGAAATTCAAACTCGACTTAACGGTTCGTCCACGGCCTCGAAGATAACGCGGGCAAATTCTTCGGCTACGTTTTCCAGGGCAAAGGCATCGAGTCGAGACTCAATGCACGAAACGTTGTTTTTGTCAAGTAGCCATTGCGTCAATCCTCGGGCGATGGCGTCGGGGTTGGTAGAATCGACGCGAATGCCCAGATGGTAGCGTCGCACCAGTTCCCCCATTAAGCCGTAGTCGGAACTGAGAACGGGTTTTCCGGCGGCGGCAGCCCAAATTAAAATCCCGCTCATGCCGACGTGACGTTGATAGGGGGCGAGGACGAGATCGCAGAGTTGGAAATAGCCGGGAACGTCGGCTTCGGGGACGAATTCGTACTGTCGCCGGATTTGCACGGGTCGATCGCGTAAAACTTCGGCGATTTCGGCTTCGATGCCATCGACGATGCGGGATTCTCCCACCAGCAACAGACAGAGTTGTTGGCAGAGTTCCGGGGGCAGTTGTCGCAAGCTGGCGATCGCCTGTAACACCCCTTTCCGTTCGTTAAGCGCCCCGAACAACAGAGCGATTCGCCGTTGGGGTTCGATGCCCAATTCCTGGCGAATTTGCGAAACTCGGGCTTCGGAAACCGGGTGAAAATCCAGGGGATCGGGGAGGGGAACCGCTTTCGGCGTCGGCGAGAGGCGATCGACCGCTTCGACAGAAAAGCGATCGAGACAGAGCATCCGATGCAAATTGGGATTTCGCAACACCCGTTTCAACACCAGTTTTTCCCGCCAGCGTTGCAGTTGCTCTTTACGAGAGGGTCGATCGCCCGAAAACTGGCAGTAGTGGAAGGTAGGGCGAAAATAAATCCCCGAAAACGGACAGGGAAGCGACGCCCCCAACGCCAAGGGAAGCAGGTAAGTATCGAAATACATAATCGTACAATGGGCGGCGTCGAGCCGTTGCGCCGTGCGGCGCAACAACTCCCACTCGTCGAAATAGCGGCGCAGGCGTCCCCATTTCGACTTCCGCGACGGTAAAGCCGCGAATTCCGCCTCAGAGATGGGAACGACGCGAGTTCCCGCCGTCCGATTTGCCAGTTCCACCACATCGGGATGTTCCTTGACGAAGACAGGAGAGACCACGACGGCGATCGATCGATCGCTGTTTTCGCGCCCCGCATATTCAATGAGATGTCGTAAATAACTCGGGTGATGTCCTCGAACCGACAAATCGAACAAAACCGTCGTTCCCCCCGCAGGGGAAGCGACGGCGGTTTGGTTAGGAAAACAGGTAGAAAAAGAGCGTTCCATCGACTTTTCGAGATTTTGGGAAACCGTCGAGAGCCGTCTCAATACACCGAGCCTAGCATCTGGACAACCCTAACTCGTCGCACCCTAGCTGGCCATCTCGGGCGGAAATCCCAGGATGGCGAGCCGTTTTCACCGTGGTTTTACGGAGACGGCGACCCAGGCGGAAACTCAACACAAGACAGCATTTCAGGACAGCATTTCAGGTACGAGTTTACTTCCGCAACTTTAATTTCAGTGGAATTACGTATAAAATTTACGAAACTTTTAGAATCAATCGGTGAATGTAAAATTCGTGCAAACTCCCGCCCCAAGTCGCTGTAACGGGACGACTGTCGAAGGTAGCATCGATACAGAAACCGCAGTTCGGGCGTCCCGACCGTCCGAGAGTCCCCAAACCACAATCAAACCACAATATCAGTAATTTTTGGGAGAAGACGATGTGGAACCTTACGGACGCCGAAACCCCAACAGCACTTTCGGACTCCTCCGCGAAAACCGCGCCGACGATCGCCCTCTTTCTCAGCTACTTAGGCGGCGGCGGCGCCGAGCGCGTCACCCTCAACCTCGCGCGAGGACTGCTCGATCGCGGCTTTAACGTCGATGTCGTATTAGGGAAAGCCTGGGGACCTCACCTCAGTAAAATCCCCCCCAACGTGCGTTTAGTAGACTTAAACGCCGGACGAACCGCCACCATGTTACCCGCCCTCGTCGCCTACCTGAATCGGGAACGTCCGGCGGCGTTACTGTCGGCGATGCACTACGCTAACGAAGTGGCCATCGCCGCCAAATACCTCAGTCGCAGTTCGACGCGAATTCTCGTCAGCGAACACAACACCGTCTCCAAATCCTTCAGAAATCTAAAAGGATTCAAACGCTTCGCCATTCCCTTCGCCGTCCGGTATCTCTATCCCCTCGCCGACGAAGTGGTGACGGTTTCCCAAGGTGCGGCGCAGGCGTTGGCGCAAGCCAGCGGTTTAGACCGGGTGCGGGTGGTTTACAATCCAGTTATTACCCCAAAGTTGCGCGATCGCGCTCGAGAGGCGATCGAGCATCCCTGGTTTCAACCAGGAGAACCCCCCGTCTTTCTGGGCGTGGGTAAATTAGAAGCCCAAAAAGACTTTCCAAATCTGATTCGCGCATTTGCCAAAGTGCGACAACAACAGCCCTGTCGTCTGGGGATTTTGGGGTGGGGTCCCCATCGCGACGCCCTCGAAGCCTTAATTTCCCAACTGCACCTGGAGGAGGACGCCGCGTTACTGGGCTACGCCGACAATCCCTATACCTATATGGCGCGATCGAAAGCCTTCGTCTTATCTTCGGCGTGGGAAGGCTTACCCACCGTCCTCATCGAAGCCCTAGCCTTGGGACTTCCGGTCGTTTCTACGGATTGTCCTAGCGGACCGGCGGAAATCCTCGACGGGGGTAAATACGGAAGCCTCGTTCCCGTAGGAGACAGCGACGCCTTAGCGGAGGCGATGACAGAGGTTCTCGCCGGACATCATCAATCCGCACCCGCCGACTGGCTCGATCAATTTACCAACAAGAGTGCAGTCGAAGCCTATTTGAAATTAATGGAGGTCAACGCCTTATGAGTCGTCCGACGGTTAGCATTGTAGTTCCCTCTTACAATCGCGGCTATATTCTCGATCGCGCCATCGAGAGCGTTCTAGCGCAAACCGTCGCCGATTGGGAACTCATTGTGGTGGACGACGGCTCCCAAGACAACACGAAACAAGTCGTCGAACAGTTTGGCGACTCGCGAATTCATTACTTACGACACCATCCCAATCAAGGAGTTTGCGCGGCTCGCAATACCGGAATCGAAGCCGCCAAAGGAACCTACATCGCCTTTCTCGACTCCGACGATACCTGGCATCCCGAAAAGCTAGAAAAACAACTTCAGGTTTTCGCCAAGGCGCCGCCAACTGTGGGCGTCGTTTACACTTGGCTGGGGTTTACCGACGCCGAGGGAACCCTCAAGCGCGTCCGCAATCCCCGCGATCGCGGGAATTTGCGAGAAAACCTGCTCTTTGCCAATTTAATTGGAACCCCCTCGACGGTGATGGTGAAACGAGACTGTCTCGAGAACGGCGTCCGGTTCGATCGCAAACTGCGATGTGGGGAAGATTGGGATTTTTACCTGCAACTGGCGCCGTTTTGCGAGTTCGAGGTGGTTCCGGAAATCTTAGTCAACTATTGCGATGACAATACCAGTCGATCGAGCCAGGGAGAAAAAGCCACCAAAAACAGCCAAATCGTCGTCGAAGGGCATTTAATTTTTCGAGAAAAACATCACCAAAATATCGATTGGCTCGATCGAAAATTAGGAACCCTTTCCCCCTCGGAAAAATCCAGCCACTTTTTCCATCTCGGTCAACGCCTGTTATGTCACGGCGGGATTCTAGAGCGAAAAGATGCCATCGACGCAGGACGTTCGTACCTCAAACTCGCCATCGCACTCGACTCGTCCAAGCTGCGGTTCTGGCTACACTATCTCGCCGCTTGTCTCGGACAACAGACTTATCGTTATTGGAACGAGGCTGAAATCGAATTTCGCAAAACCGCGTCTCAAATTTTATCTCGTTTGCAAAAAGGTTATTCTTAGAATTTATCAAAACTGACAATATCTATTAATTCGGCTCGGTTGGACCCGGTGCGTTTAAAGGATACAAATCCCCCCTCGATCGCAAGAGAACCCTTTCAAGAGATGGCGATACGGGTCAGAATTCGATCGTTCTGCCAATCGGTTTTCGCTTCGGCTCTGAAAAACAGTGATTTTTCGCTCGATCGTGCTGGAGAGAAAGAGAGCCTCTCAATGGATGTAAAAATATGAGTTTGACGTAGGTTTGGTGAAGCAATAGCGAAACCCAACAACAGCTCAATTCATTGCAGAGCCACCAATTCGATCGAATTACATTGCTGAGATGCACCCGAGAGAAACTCATCGATCGAGCGCCTTGAAGGTGAAGTTTTTCGCCAGATTCTTCAACGCGATCGCCGTGAAAACCCCTCGAAATACTTCACCCTAAAAATAGGAACTGCAACTCACCAATATTTTTAATTTTTAAGGATTTTCGGTGCAGTAAAGCCCCTGTTGTTGCCGTAGGCAAAAGCCGTCCTAAACCCCATTTTGTTGACATCAAAAAAGATGGATCTTCTGGCTTCAAGCCAATCGGCTAATTTTATCCGAGGCAAAACCCTGACGGTAGGGGGTCAATTTGCGATCTCCGTCAATTTTGTATTTTAAACAACAAATTTTATCCCCATCCCAGAATCCTCCAAAAAACTTCAGGGTGAACTTTGTTTAATCTCAGTTAAACTTTAGAAAATATTTAAAATTTCAAAAAACTATGCTATTTTGACTTAAAGCAATGCAATCGCGTATTAAATTCAATGCGTTGAGACCACAATTCATGCATCCCAAAAGCGAGATTCTATAAACTTCACCCTAGAAAATTTAGAATTTAAGCTTAGGGCTTTTATAAAAAAAGGCAATGTTTCTATTGCTGTAGTCTCGCGATCGCCCAAACCTCGCTTGGGCGTATAGAGCGCCTTGCCAAAAAACTAAGTTTCCCAGAAATTGACCCACAACAAAAACTTTCAAAATGCTTTTAATCCCAAAGTAGATTCGACTGTAGCATCTGAACTCAGAAAGCCAACGACCCTATACCCCTAGATTGCGACGGGTCGTAAATCGGTCGAAAAAAGCGCAGTCGATCGCTCCCTGGAATGAATGCAGCTCGGCCGCAATCCCTAAATAGCATCTCTAACCATGAGTTCTCCTGCTGTCAGTATCGTTATCCCTTCCTACAATCGTGCGACTCTCATTCCTCGTGCGATTCAAAGTGTCCTCGACCAAACCTTTCAAGATTGGGAAGCGATTGTCATCGACGACGCCTCCCAAGACAACACCGAAGAGGTGGTTAAAAATTTCAAGGATTCTCGCATCCGCTACATTCGCCACGAAAAAAATGCCGGAGAATGCGCCACTCGCAACACCGGCCTCGACGCCGCCACCGGAACCTATATCGCATTTTTAGACTCAGACGATTGGTGGTTGCCCGAAAAACTCGAAAAACAAGTCCGACGCTTTGAAGAACTGTCGCCCCAAGTTGGTGTCGTTTACACCTGGCTGTCCGCCGTCAACGAAAACGGCCACATCAAAAACCTGCGCCAACCCACCCTCAGCGGGTCGATTTACGGCGAACTGCTGTACGCCAACTTCGTCGGCACCCCGTCCACGGTGATAATTCGCCGCGCCTGTTTGCAAGCGGGGGCGCGTTTCGACCCGAGTTTACGCTGTTGTGGCGATTGGGATATGTGGTTGCAAATCGCCCGCCATTACGACTTCGAGGTGATTGAGGAACCACTGGTTCAGTACCTCGACCACGAAGACGAAAAGCGGGGTTCGACCAACAGTCACGCCGTGACGGAAGGATATCTGATTTTTACGGACAAACACCATCAGAAGTTACAGCAAAATCCCCATCACTGGGGTGAGTTCGGATCTCGAGAAAAGGCAATGTATTTGTTAAACATTGGACGGCGGTTAATCTGTCACGCTCGAGTCGCCAAATCGCCGGTCGCTGTCAAGCGGGGACAGTATTATCTTGCCTTGGCTCGTCGAGTCAATCCTCAAATGCCTTATTTTACAATTCACTATCTTTTATCTCGCTTGGGTGAGGTTTTTTATGCCGAGATGGTGAATTTTGAAAACAGACTGAAACGCTCGGCAAAACTCACCCTAAAGCCGTTTTTGAAAAAAGCCACCACTTGACCTATCGATCGAGACAGTTTAAGACGACGTTTTTGAAGCCTGCTGCGAGTCACAACGGCGTAGAACTGCCTAAAACCGTCCCGCCTTAAAAATAGTCGATCGCCCAAAATGAATAATGAATGTTTTGGTTTTGGTGGCTTTTGTTTTTGCGTACTTTGATGTTCGTTCGAGAAATACCTCCCATTTGGCTGCGATCGAATGATGTTTTCGCAAAAAATAATCAAATTAAACGATGAAAATTAGAAAATTTCAAAAATTTAGGATTTTATCCTAAATTTGAAATCAAAAATAACAACTTCAACCTTGTCACATTCTCGCAATTTTTCAAGCGTTAATCTGGGAGTAAAATCCCAGAAACAACAAATTTGATATCCCAACAAATTCGCCCAAAAAATAAAATCCAAGAGACCTTTAAAATCAAGGAGATTCCACTGTGGCATCCGAACTCATCAAGCCCAAAACTGGATACATCTACGTGGCGACGGGTCACAAATACGTCCAAGAAGCGGCGGTTTCTGCCAAAAGCTTAAAAAACGTCGATCGCCACGCCAACATTACCCTCGTCACCGATTGTCCGACGAAAGAAACCGTTTTCGATCGCGTCGAGATCGAAGCCTTAGCCGGCCGCAAATCCCAGGGAAAAGAAGACGGTCAAAACGAAACCGCCTACGATAGCAACTGGATCGCAGCCCTGCTGTACAAAGTCAAACATATGTACGAGCCATCTCCCTATGAAAAGACCTTGTTTTTAGACACCGACACCTACATTTACGATTCCTGTGACGAGTTGTTCGACCTGCTCGATTACTTCGATCTATGCATTTCCATCGCCCCAGGAGAACGCGCTCACCCCTATATCGACGGGAAACCCATGCGAGGTTACGTTCCCTATAACACGGGAGTCATCGCCTATCGCAAAAACGAAAAAGTCCAACGGTTTTTTGCCGCCTGGGATCGCATTTATACCGAAAAGCTTTACAACAACAGTCTCAACCACGTTGGAGAAAGCGACCAAACCGCGTTCATGGAAGCTTGGTTAGAAGTCGATATTAAAATTTACGTCTTACCTCACAACATTTGGAACGCCCGACTGCCGTTCTTTATGCTGTTAAACGATCCCGTTCGCATCGTCCACGGTCGCCATTCCGATTACGAAAAGCTGCGTACAAAACTCAACAGTTATCTCGGACATCGCTGTTGGCATCCCCAGCGAGAAGAATGTTTGTATCGGCGCAAAAATTTCAAATACTACAGTCAGCGTCTGTCAACGAAATTTCAAGAATTCTGGACAGGTAAAGTCAAAACGCTGAAAACCTCTGCCAGTAAAACCTAATCCGGAATTTGGCACTCCTTTAACCTCACTTATGAATCGTGGCTCTAGAGTCCTTGGATTCTCTGTTTCGTCTTTTGCCATGCCCATTAAGCTCGTCCCATTTAGGCTTTCGGTGCGACGGACTGGTTTGAAATTTCCCGAGGTTCCGAAGATCTGCCTCGAGATTACCTCGAAGATCGTCGCGCCTATTGGCTGATAAGCGTTGGCCTGACAAACGAGGGATCCTGTCAAAGTAACGCTAGACTTTCAATCCATTCAGGGCGGTCAATTGCGATACCACGCGATCGAGTTCGGCGACAATCGGGGTCGTTTCCACCTGACGAAACGCATCGACGATCGCGCGGTAGTACCACAAGGTACCCTCTTTTTTCCCGCGAAACCGTTCCCAAATATCCTCGCCGACGATCGCGTAATCTTTCACGATCGATCGGGCGTTATATAACTTATCCGCCGCCGACACCAAACGCACCGAGGGCGAGGCTGAAAAAATCTTGGCGATATAAGCTTCTTTTCGGCTTCTCCAGGGAGGTTTGGGCGTCGTCTGGGCGTCCGTACAGCCTTCGACGATTTCCGTCACCCTATCCCCAAAGCGGCGGCGAATTTCAGCAGCGATGGCGGCTCCTCCACAATCCTCGATGGCATCGTGAAGCAAGGCGGCGATGGCTTCATCTTCGTTAGCGCCGTATTCCAACGCCAAACTCGCCACTCCCAGAACGTGCGCCACATAAGGCACTCCCGAACCTTTACGAACTTGCGTTTGATGAAGTTCGCTCGCCCAAACTAAGGCATCGGTAAACCGTTGAGATAGTTGCATAAAACGAGTTCAAACAGGGTTTGACAAGCTTTTTTTAGATTAACAAAAATGTAAGTTGTTTGATTAAAACCCGGCATCTTTAAAATACCGGATTCTCGAATTTCAGGGCAACAAATATTCAAAACGAACCGTTTACAACGTCTCCACGTTAATCACGCTGCCGTTGAAATTGTAGCTTTTTCCTTCTAACTCTACCGGGGTCCCAATTTTTAACTTGCTACCGCCCAAAACTATGCCGTTGTCCGTAATTTGAGCCTCTCCGCCCAACCTCAGCATCATGTTAATACTGTAAAGCTCGTCAGCGCGAGGATCGGGTAACTCCTTCACCGACCCGTCCGGCTGCGGAATCGCCAAAGTCCGAGGCAGCCGTTCGACGTTTTTCACGTCCACTTGTCCGCTCGGTTGGTTGCGAATCACAATATTGGTTTTTCCGGCTTCTCGCAAGTTTTGCAGAAACCCTTCCGGGTCGAGAACGCTCAACCCCCGCACGATAACACTCACTTCCACGGGTTTCGTAGGCCTGTTGATTTGTGCCACCGAACCCGAGGTTCCCGGGAAGAGGAAAATTCCCACGAAAACCATCGCAATGACCAGGAGTGCGCCCAGGTCGAGAATGCTGACTTTACCGAACAAGCGACCTTTTGAATCGAGAAGTTTCATCACTGGCGGGTTAAAAAATACTGTCGGTCAGAGATTATCACAAATTTGGGGAAGACGGCGCAGCGAAGGGGCGCGATCGCCCCGACGACGGTTGAAAACCCTCGCAAACGGAATTTTACCGCGAACTTATTTGACCTGAAGTTCGTCAAAATAGAGAGTAAGGCAGAAATTTTTTCTTGAAATTGATATGGTTTCTCGATTCAGACATACTTTAAAACGTCACGTTTCCTATATCGCACTGTCGGTCTTCGCGGCAGTGGGGGTTTGGACGACGGCGAACCCGGCGGTTTTGGGCTTTTCCATTTGGGATCTCATTCCCAGTGCGGTGCAGTTGATTCAACTGTCTACGATGTCCGACTCCCAGGAAGTAGCCATCGGCGAACAAATTAACGATCGCCTCCTCGACCACGACATCACCCTCTACAACAACCGCCAAGTCACCGAATACGTCGATCGCATCGGCCAGCGACTCGTCCGCGTCAGCGATCGCTCCGACCTCCCCTTTACCTTTCAAGTGGTACGAGACGATAACATCAACGCCTTCGCCACCCTCGGCGGCTTCGTCTACATCAACACCGGACTGATTCGCCAAGCCGATAACGAAGCCGAACTCGCCGGCGTCATCGCCCACGAAATCGGTCACATCGTCGAACGTCACGTCATCGACAACATGAAACAAGCCGCCATCGCCCAGGGAGTCCTAGACGCGGCGGGAGTCGATCCCAACCTTCTCGTGCAAATCGGTTACGAACTAGCGCTGAACCGTCCTCGCAGCCGTCGCGCCGAGTACGAAGCCGACGAAGTGGGGCTGTCCCTCATCCAAACGGCGGGTTACGCTCCGGCGGGAATGGTGAATTTCTATCACAACCTCACCAGCGGCCCCTCGATTCCCGAATTTCTCAGCACCCACCCCGACACCGAGGATCGCATCGTGCGACTTCGAGAACGCCTCGACCCCGCCACGGCGACTCAGGGAGACGGCTTAGACGAAGGATACTATCGCCGTCAAATTCAACCGTTGCTGTAGGTTGGGCGGTTGCAGTTAGAGGGTCAAAACGGGAAAGTTCGGCGAGCGATCGTAACGGGTCATGTCCTCGAATTTTCGCAGTTCTACGCGATTGACATGCAGCGGTGGCGCATCTTGAAACGTCTCGTTCGCAGCTTGAGTGAGGAACTGCGCTAACTCGGCGCGATCGCTCTCGCTTTGCAGGTTCCCAAAATAGCCGAGGGTCACGTGGCCGGTAAAGTAATATTGCTGTTCGATGCCCAGGCGCATCAAGTCGCTGTTTTGATAGAGGGCGCGGCGCAGGCGCACGATGCGATCGTAGGAGGCTTCGTCTAGGGGAACCAAACAAGCCGCGATCGCCCGCGTCATCACCGCCAAACCGACCACTTTCCACCGGACGGGATGGGCGGCGACGAGGCTATCTTGCATCTGCTGGAAAATATCGCCGATACAGCAACGCAAACGCTCCTCGAAATCGGGGAATTGGTCGAGGGCGTCTCGGTAGGCGCTATCCCAAATCAAATCGGCGACGGTAAAGTGGAAGCTCTCGCTGGGAACGGGGACGAAAAAATCCCCATCGAGGCGATCGCTTAGTCGCTTCTGACAAGCGCGAACCGCTTCGTAAACCCCACTATCGGAAGGACTGTCGCGCCAGGGCGGTGTAATGACGCTATAACCGGGGAACGGCTTGGCTTGGCGTCCGCCTTCAGGATGAGGCGCGAATTTCGGAGATTCCACAATGTGCGGGAGCGTTTTCGCTTGGGACTCCGTTCCCACGAGGTTCGTCACGCGATCGAGATAAATTTGATAGGTATCGTCCAAAATAGAGTTCTCCCAAAAGCCTTCTCTTACAGCATTATGGGCGATTTCGCGGGACAAAAGACAGCGATCGCGGAAATTTGCAGCGATTCGGACTGACGCAGAAACCGGGTGTCTTGACCGACAAGCCTGCGTACTCCTGAGCGATGATGAGGTGAGATGATGGCGAGGTGGGGAGATTTCCCATCGCCCGATCGCCTCCAATTGTCAATTCTCAACCATCAATTATCAATTCTCGAAATCGAAATGCCGATTTACGTCTATTGGGGAGAAGATGATTTCGCCATCGATCGCGCGGTGAAGGCGTTGCGCGATCGCACCCTCGATCCCGCTTGGGGATCGTTTAACTTCGACAAAATCCCCCCAGACCGCCCCGAAGCCACCCAACAGGGTTTAAACCAAGCCATGACGCCTCCGTTTGGCGGCGGCGGACGCTTCGTGTGGCTGCAAAATACGCACCTCTGTCAGCACTGTTCGGCGGAACTCTACGCGGAGTTAGAACGCACCGTCAACGCCATTCCCGACAGCTCGGTATTGTTGCTGACCACGGGACAAAAACCCGATAGCCGCCTGAAATCCACCAAACTGCTCAAGAAAGTCGCCGAGTTTCAGGAGTTTGCCTCAATTCCGCCTTGGAAAACCGACTTACTGGCAAAGCGCGTCCGTCAGGTGGCCAAAGACGTGGGAGTTACTCTGACGGAAGAGGCGACGGGGCTGCTGGCGGAGGCGGTGGGGAACGATACTCGCCAACTGTTTGGGGAATTGGAAAAGTTAAATCTGTTCGCCGGGGGTGACAAGGTGACGGCGGACGCCGTGGAACAGTTGGTGACGGCGACGACGCAAAACAGCTTGCAACTCGCGAAGGCGATTCTCCAGGGAAAAACCGACGCCGCCTTGGGGTTGGTGTCGGAGTTAATCGCCCGAAACGAAGCCCCGTTGAAGATTGTGGCGACGTTGACGGGTCAGTTTCGCACCTGGCTTTGGGTTAAGTTGATGGTGGAATCTCGGGAACGAGACGAGAAAGCGATCGCTCGAGCCGCAGAAGTGGGAAATCCCAAACGGGTGTACTTTTTGCGCCGCGAGGTCGATCGTATCAGCCTCGCCCAGTTACAGCAAACCCTTCCGGTGTTGTTGTCCCTCGAAGCCCAGCTCAAACGGGGGGCCGATACCGTCGCGACCCTCCAAATGAAAGTGATAGAATTGTGCGGAATTTGTCGTATTTAGGGAGTCGGGCTGTGAGTCGGCCAATTGGATTCGTGGGACTGTTGGTCTTGTCGCTGTTGTCGGGCTGTGGCGGCGGAACCGAGTCTTCGGTATCCGACACCATGGAGCCAGCGCAAGCGGCGCAGGTGTTTGCTGAGACGCTACAAAAGATTGAGGCGCAACGTGGTGCGTTGTCCAAGTCGTTACCTCAAACCCTCGAAGCTGAGGCGTTGCAAGCTGTTCGCTGCAACGATCCCGAAACGGTGGAAGGCTTTTCTCGTGCAGTTCGCCGCGAAATTACCCAGTATTGCCATAACGCTGAGGATATCGTTCGCAATGCGGGTTTAACGGTGTCGCAGTTTAATGAGATGATGCAAAAAGCTAAGCTCGAGTCAAACAATTCCGACGAAGAATTTCGGGAATTGTTTGAGGAGGAATGGTTGCGCCTCGACACATAACTTTGACGCGAGTTTAACGTTAGTAGCGGGGAACGGAGCGATCGACCACGATCGCGTAAGCGTCGATGCCCCCAGAAACGTTAAATACTTGGGAAAATCCGCGACTTTCTAACCAATGACAGGCGTAAGCCGAGCGAATCCCGTGGTGACACAATACGATCGTGTCTGCCGTCGGATCGAATTGTTCTTCGATCTCCGTTATCCACTCGTGCGCCTGACTCATGGGTAAGTTGATAAAGCCGTCGATGGCGGCAATTTCTACTTCGTCGGGTTCTCGCACGTCGATCAGTTGCAGGGGTTTCGTCTCCGTCGCGAGACGCTGCGCGAGTGTTTCGACTTTGATTGAGGAAACCATCGTCAGTTATAAGTTTGATTTCTGGGACTTGACAAACGGAGCGTTTCGAGATTTCTGAGTTCCACGTCAAAGACTGCGAACTCTTGAAATACTCTAGCTTTCCCAGTATTAAAAAAATAAAATCTCTCTGTCAATTTCACTCAAATAACTGAAATATTCTGCAACAAAAATTATATAAAGCTTCACGATATTTGGCGAAGGAATGGGAAACCGATGAAACGGGCTAGGTCCTCTCTCAGTGGCTAAGTTTGCCCTGAAGATAAGAAACCGGAACTTTCAAAAATATCGCGTAAAATAGGTCTAATATCTCCTTTAAAATACCCGCTCCCCACCGATTTAACGAAGTGAGCCGTTTGAAGTGGGTTTTCGGGGAATTTGTGGGACGAGAACGGACGACAGAATTTCGTTTTAAAGTCGCGGTGGGGAAACGAGCGGGTATTTGAGAGATACCGGGGATCTCAGGGGCGCGATCGCCCGCGATCGCCCCCCTATTGTATTGCCTAAGACTGAGATTTCGGTTTGACGGGAACCAGGCGATCGAACGCTTCAGAATCGACATCGTAAGCGGCTCCAAAGCCAAGGACAAACCGTCCCGAGGTGGGCGTCAAACGGAACAACTGAAAATCCGCGAGATTTCGCAAAACATCGATAATTTCACCGCATCGTTCTCGAAAGCGATCGAGGATGAGATTCCAACTCTCGGACTCTCGTTCGATTAACAATACATGACAATCGAACGACAAACGGCGACGGGCGAAAATTTCTTCCGTATTCGACTCGTCTTCAATCAGCAGAATACTCGCCTGGGGATTGGCCATCAAATTTTTCGTGTGGCTGGACAAACCACTAACATAAATATAGAAATGGTGCCTCTCGTCCGTGACGAAGGGTGTGTAACTGGCGTTGGGTTTGGCCGAGGCATCTACCGTAGCCAGCATGAGACTGCGACGCGATCGCAGAAACTCTCGGTATTGAACTTGAGCCGTTTCCAGAGAACTCATCGGTGAATCTTCCAGGGGGTTGATTAACACAAAAAAATATATTTGTCTAAAAATTATACAAAAATTTACAACATAACCGTAAAGGCGATCGCCCTCGAGAGCGATCGAGTTAAAGCTGGCGTTAAGATTTGCCGCCCAACACCCAACTCGCGGCAATAATAACACTAGCTTCTTCTCCCCAAGCGTCTATGCTGGCTTTGCTAATCCTATTTTTCACCGTTTTGCTGTTAGTGGCCTTTACGCCGCTGCTAGG
The DNA here is from genome assembly GCF_049974805.1 of Baaleninema sp. Lineage (NCBI taxonomy): Bacteria > Bacillati > Cyanobacteriota > Cyanophyceae > Oscillatoriales > Oscillatoriaceae > Baaleninema > Baaleninema sp. Next base: position 2,808 of record NZ_JBNGCO010000055.1, on the reverse strand, counting down.
CTATTTCGAGAATAAATGGATTTTGCCCTTAATGTGGGGGTTGTTTGCCGCCTTTACCCTACTCGGTTGGCTGGTTTTTCTGGGAATTGGCTGGCTGAACTTCTAAGGCCGAGACGAGCGATCCTTTAGCAGAAGACTCCAGAGGGCGAGTCGCAGTCGAAAGCCAGTGTTCGAGAGCCTCGGGTAACGGTTGGCGTCGTCGCTGACGAGGATCGATGCAAACGTGGCGCGTCGTGGCACGACTCACCCGGCCCGGGCATCCTCTGATGAAAATATCGTAAATCACTTCAAATTCGCTAGAACTGAGTTGATTGGGCGTAATTCGGACTTCGATCGCATCACCACAAAACAGCGGTTGAAAAAAATCAATTTCTGCCCGAACGATAGGAACTGCCACATCAGATCCGCGAAAAAACGAACGAAGATCGATTCCGGATTCAGCCATGGCCGATTCGTAAGCTTCGTGACAGACAGACATTAAACTGGCAAAATATACGACACCAGCCGCATCAGTATCGGCGAAGCGGATCGTGCGGAAATAGGTCATCGGCGGTTACACTAAACGAGCTTCCCTTTTGTCTTGAGTTCTGTCGTCGTCTCGGCTCTGCAAGTGAAGACCGGACGGAAGGACTAAAGGAACGGGAACAAGACGGCGGCGGTCGCGGCATCCGGTCGAAACGTCCGAAGTCAATTTCAACTTCATCATAATCGAGTCGAGAGCGATGGTTCGAGCTGAGATTTTCACCCAAGCCAAGCAAGGTAATCCCGAGGCGATCGCCACGTTAATGAACCAGTCGCTGCAAGCCAAGCAGATTACGGTAAACGTGAGGATCGACGGCACGCATCTGTCTGCGATCGCCACAGGAGAACAGCCGCCCGATCGGGAATTCATGCTGAATTTCGTCCGTCGAGGGTTAGAAAAACTGAACGCCGTCGCCATCGATCGCGTTACCGTTCTCGCCTTCGTCCGCGAGAGTACCGTTCCCCTGTGGCGGGAAACCATAGATATCACTGCGCCGACGTACCCCGAAGCCCACTCTAACGCGATCGCCTCTCCCCGTCGAGAATCTTTTGCCAACGGACATCGCAACGGAAACTCAAACCGGCCGAGTTCCGTATCTTTATTAGCGTCTCCCGTTCCCCGCCAACTGGCTCAAAAACGAGCCCGCCGACAGCAGCAAGCCCGAACCGCCTTCGATCGCCTCAAACTCATCGTCGGCATCCTGTTATTTCTTATTGTATCGGCGCTCTCGGTGATTTTAGCGGCCATCGTCAAACTTTTTACAACACTTCTCGCCGAAAATTCCCTGTATCGCATCCAATTTCTCGGCGATCTCATGCGAGGCATTGAAATGGCCGAAATTTTCAACATTTTAGTCTTTGCCATTCTCGGCTTGGGGTTAGGCGTCGCCACCGTCTTCGTTCCTCGTCAATTCGGCATTCGCTTTAACGCCGCCGTCGTCATCCTCCTGTTACCAGTTTTATTGAGCGTCGGCCCCATCGTTCGCTACGACAACTGGATTCAAGAGTTTTCCACCAACGAAAACATCACCGAAATCGAGTCCAAAGCCCACACCGATACTTACCTCAACCAAAGAGTATCGCAAACCGGAATTTTCGGCTTTTATTTACATACCGCTCGCTATCCTTCTTTACCCGTGCGGATCGCACAATTGGACTCGCTGGATTTACTCGAATCGAGCGCGGTGTCTCGGGTTGAAAGTAAAGTGGGGCTGACCTCCGAAAGACTCTCCTTGTCCTTCGCCGTCTGTATGTGGGGCATTCGGATATTTTACTTTTTGGTATCGGCGATAACGGTAATCGCCCATTTCGGACAAGGGGTCGATCTGGCCGATCGCATCAGCGATCGGCCAGCCTAGATCGTGGAGAGTTGAGAGTGGCCTTACCGATCGTCAACGGTGGCTTGACTGGCGATTTCTTGTAATTGCGCGACAACCCGTTCGCTAAAGTCCGAATCGGAATTCGCCAGCGTTAACAGTTGCAGGTATTCCGGCGGCGTCAATCCCGCATCGTCGATAAACTCGATAATTTCAGCTTCGAGTTCCCGTTCTACCTGCTGGAGTTCCGCCGTCGTTTCCGCCTCTTGTAACTCGTTTCCCCGGCGATCGAGCAAATCGAGAATGTTTAAATACGCCGTAGCAAACTGACTGACTTTTTCGGAGGAAATTGTATTGGAATCGACAGTAGCGGGAACGGTGACTTCCGGTACCCCCTTGTCCGATTGCGTTTCAGTGGCGGACTCCTCAGCTAGGGCGATCGCGCCGAAATTCCAACAGAACATCCAAACACTGAAGGCGATCGCGAGTAAAGTACGACGGATCGAAGCTCGGACATCCCGATGGAAACCGCGATTTTTGAAAGAATTCTGGAAATAACTCATTTAAAACTTTAACTGATGGGGGCTCGGGGGGCTATAAGTCCCGCGCTCTACCTGAAAGGTGAGCGTCGGGATACATGGACACCCCTTGAGAAGTCGATTCCCCTCGATGGGGATGAGACAAGCATTTACCAGTCAGCATAGCTTGTGGTCAACTATAGCTATGCTGACAATGAACTACACCTGTGCGATTCGTTCCCACCAAAAGTTGAAGGAAAATTCCTAAGACGTGGGTGGGGCAAGGAACACAGCCCACAAAGGGCATAGAACCTTGACAACTAGATATCGATGATGGTGCAAGTCCATCCCACGAGGTGTATCGTGTGAAAGCACTTCCCCCAATGTAGCGACTGGTCGTGCGATTCGTTCTCACCAAAAGTGGAAGGAAAAACTCCTGAAACGTGGGTGGG
>NZ_JBNGCO010000054.1:0-30954 GCF_049974805.1 Baaleninema sp. | reverse complement strand
GCAACCATACCCCTCCACCCCGCAAGGGGGTGCTGGCGGCTAAAGCCGCTTGAGTGATTTTGTATGATTTTCGGGAAAAATCTCGAGTACAATACCCTCGTATCTGGGTTTACTCGGACGAGAGAGAGGGGCTTTCCAAAACGAGAGCGAATCCGAGAGATTACCGCCAAGGATTTCGGATAGCAATATCGAGATATCAAAAAGCCAATTCCCATACCGACTCGATTCACCCCCCCCAAAAAAATTACCCGACCTTTACGCCCTTATAATCGTGATTAAAAACGATACCTGGATTGCTCAAATGGCTCAAAAGGGGATGATTTCTCCTTTTGAAGCGCAACAAATTCGCCACGCCGACGACCTCCCTGTGATTTCCTATGGGTTGAGTAGTTTTGGCTACGATATTCGTCTATCCCCAGCGGAATTTCGGATTTTTCGCCACATCCCCGGAACCGTCGTCGATCCCAAAAACTTCAACCCGGAAAACCTCGAACCGACGAAACTTTACACGGACGAAAACGGCTCTTATTTCGTCCTTCCCGCCCATTCTTATGGGTTAGGCGTCGCCCTCGAAAAACTGGATATTCCCAACAACGTAACCGTGGTTTGTTTGGGAAAAAGCACGTATGCTCGTTGCGGAATTATAGCAAATATTACGCCCGCCGAAGCCGCGTGGAAAGGTCATTTAACCTTAGAATTTTCCAACTCTTCCAGCGCAGACTGTCGAATTTACGCCAACGAAGGCGTGGTTCAACTGCTCTTTTTTGAAGGAGAAGCCTGTGATACGAGCTACGAAGATCGAAAAGGAAAATACCAAGACCAACTCGAAAAAGTGACCTTGGCAAAAGTTTAGAACTTGTAGATTAAAAATTGTAGGTTGGGTGGAACGGAGTGGAACCCAACATCCACAACTTTCGGAATTCCAACGATTTCTCAATTTCACTAATTTTTGAAATCATAAATTGTGAAATGCGATCGAATGGGAATCCAATATCATGAAACCCCACAAAACGCAGTGGGAGTAGTTGGGTTTCGTCCCTCAAACCAACCTACCATTTGACGCAACAACACCGCTGAATTGTCCGACATCATGAAATTAGCCACAGCAGAAGATCTGCTCGAAAACTGTCCAGAATTGCGTGTAGAAATCGACTTAGACGGTACGTCGCCCTCTCCCAACCGCGCTATTTGGAAAGGACAACATCAATGCGTTTACGAAGGCTTCGCATTTGACGACAAAGCTCCCGACGAACGCCAAGCCGGAAAATCCGTCGTCAACACCCTCTTAAAAGCCAATAAAGGGCATTATTCCCCCTTGCGCTGGGCGCACGTCGTCCTGCATATCAACGGTTTCGATCACAACACGATTATGCAGTTCGTTCGCCACCAAGATAGCGCCCATCTCGTGCAATCGATGCGCTACACGGGAAAGCGAATCGCCGCTTGGTGCAAGCAACAAAAGGACAGGGAATCGATTGAGGGAATCGAAGAGATTCACTATCAACGTCCGGCGGGATTTATCTATGTCGATCGATACGGTCAAAAAGTCGAATACACCGAAGAGCTTCGCCAACAGGATTTCAAACGAGCGGCGCAGTCCTATTTTGAATATGCTGAAAAAGTCGATCTCGGATATCCTTTCGAGATGGCGAGGGGCTGTTTACCCACGGGTTTTCGGCAAAATTACACCCTAGCGGCGGATTTGCAAGCTCTATTGCATATTCTCGACCAGCGCACGAAAAAAGACGCGCAAATTGAGGCTCAAGTGTTGGCAGATTTGATTTTAAATCAGCTCGATCGCTGGGTTCCTGAAATCGCTCAATGGTATCGCGACGCTCGCTATGGAAAAGCGATTCTCGCTCCTTAAAACTTCCTTTTTTCAATCCTCCATTTTGGAGGATTTTTTGTATATCTTATGTAGGTTGGGTTTCGTCCCCCAATCCAACAGCCTAACCATCAATTTGAAACCGTTCTATACAAAAGTTTTCTGATAAAATTTCCGCGATCGAGTCTTTGTTAGACCAGGATTCTATGAAACAAATTTCATATCAAATAAAACATTTTTTGTCAAGTAATTTTAAAAATAATTAAACCGCTCGATCGCCCCCCTCAGTCCAACGACAAAAGCCAGATCCCCGGCATCTCCGAGATGCCGGGGATCTTTTTGGGATCTTTTTCGTCCCGATACCCGAGACTCCAACAAGATGGAATAATGGCAGATGGGAGATCTCTCCTTGGCGAAGTCAGACAAAATCCATGAAGACACGCGCGTTTTCTCCATTTTCCATTTCCATTTTGGCGGTTCTGGTGCTAACCGTCGTCTGGAGCGTTTACTGGTTCGGGTTCCAGAGTTCCCTGACCCTGCTGCGGGGTGCGCCGATTTCCGAACCCGTGGCGGCGATGTTCGTTCCCAAAGACGCCCCCCTGGTGATGTCGCTGTTTGCGAACCCGCAGAAACTCCAGAACTTGCGACAACTGCGAACCCCCCTGAGAAAACGCGGTAAAGCCCGCGCGGAGTTCGATCGCCTCAAACGCAGTCTTCTCGCAGACACCGATTTAGATTACCAACGGGATATCAAGCCCTGGCTGGGGAACGAAATCACCCTCGCCGTGACCACCCCCGACCTCGATCGCGACCCCAAAAACGGTACGCAACCGGGCTATCTGCTGGCGTTGGAAGTCAAAGACGCCGAACAAAGTCGCGAATTTCTCGATTTATTTTGGCAAAATAAAGCCGTCTCCGGGCGCGATCTCCAATTCGAGCAGTATAAAGGGGTCAAACTCATCTACAGCACGAAAATTCAACCCCCCAGTCGCGACGGGTTGCAACTGAAAGACTTCAACCCCTTCGCCAAATCTAGTGCGGGAGAGTGGTCGAGTGCGGTCGTCGGCGATCGATTCGTCTTGTTCGCCAACGCCCCGGAAGTCCTTCGCAAAGCCATCAACGACGTACAGGTTGACGATCTCAACCTCAGCGGTTCCCCCACCTATCAAAAAGCCCTCGATCGCATGAGCGATCGACGCATCGGCTTACTTCTCGGAGACGTTCCCCAACTCGCCGCGTGGCTGGGAGGCGAATCCGTGCGCCCCGATTCCCAACTCCCCGACACCCTCGCCGTTGGCTTGACCCTCTCCCGTAAAGGTCTCGTCGCGGATACCGTCTGGGCCAGCGAATCCGACGAGTCCACCGTCACCCCGCAACTCGATCGCCCCGTCGCCGCCCTCAACTACATCCCCGACGACAGCGCCCTCGTCATCGCCGGACGGGATCTCGATACTCGCTGGAACCGCCTTTCCAACGCCCTCTCGGGAGACGACCTCTTTTCTCGCCTCGTCTCGCAACCCCTGTCCGAACTCGAAAGCCGCTGGGGAATTTCCCTCCCCGAAGACATCTTTAGCTGGGTCGAGGGAGAATACGCCCTGGCCTTACTTCCCGGCGTCGATACCCACGAAACCGATTGGCTGTTTGTGGCTGAAGACTCCGACGCCGCCGAAGCCTCTATGGAAAAACTGGACGACGCCGCCCTCGAAAAAGGCTACAGCGTCGGTCCGTTTACTCTGAAAGACCAACATCGAATTTTGGCTTGGACGCGCCTGGTGACGAAAGAAGGGAAAACCGTTGAAGGAAACTTGCGCTTGCGCCTGGAAGCGGAAGTGATGGGCGTGCGGGGACAAATCGACAACTACCGCATTTTAGCTAGTTCCATCGAAGCCATCGATCGCGCCGTCAGCGCCCCCCGTCGCTTTTCTTTACTCAGCGATAAAGGCTTCTCCAAAAAACTCGACATTTTCCCCACTCCCAACGACGGCTATCTCTATTTAAATTGGGAAAATGGCAAACAACCCATTAAAGAACGAATCCCGTTTTTGAAGGTGTTAGAACTGGCTGGGAAACCCGCTTTAGAACATATTCGATCGCTGACCACTAGCACCTACGGTAGCGAAAACGGCGTTCGTCGCGCGGAAATCCTGTTTGAGTTCTCCCCTTAACCGCGAGTTCTCCAGGTATTTTCAGCATCCCTCGGGTGCATCTTCCCCAAAACCCGGTATCTTCCGAGGATTTTCTATATATTCCCAGATACCGGGTTTCTCAAATTTATCAAAATGGGTTTCTCAGACAGATTTTAATAGAATCGAAAATACCGCCGATGGAAAACCGTGATCGCATCGTTGCACTTTTAAAATACACGAGTTTGGGGCGAGACCTATCCGAGACCGACATCCAAAAATTACTGGAAGTCGGAACCGTCTGCGACGCCGACACGGGACATTTACTCTGTGTCGAAGGAACCCCCAGCGATTCCCTCTGCGTTCTCCTCGAAGGCGAAGCCGAACTGCTGAAAAACGACGCCACCGGAAACCCGATTCTGTTGGGTAAAATTTCCCAAGGCGAAACCCTCGGCGAGTTGGGATTTGTGTTGAACTATCCCCGTCTCGGAAGCGTTCGCACCACCTGTCCCTCGTTGATTTTCGTCTTACACCGCACCGAGTTCGATCGCCTGTTCTCCACCAGTCGCGTCGGCGTTAAACTCGCCCTGCGCCTCTGTGAACTCGCCCACCGACATCTAGGCTACCTCGTCGAAAAAAACGATCGATTCGTCCGCGACTACGGCGACGCCCTCACCAACCTCGATCGCCTGCGAACCGCGCCCCCAGATACCGACACGCAACCGTTACGAGACGACCTCACCCTCTATATCGATCGCCTGCGAGAACAACAGCACTCCCTACAACAGCAACTCTACACCGTCCAACAACCCCAAAAACCCAAACGCCGCCCCAATCGAAAACTTCAGATCGCGTTAGGATCGATTCTCGGCTTAGGGGCGATCGGTGGAATTCTCTATCTCATCTTCGAGATCGATCGACTGCGCGAGGAAGCCTCAGAACCGCCCTATCCCGCCGTTCTTCCCGACATTTCCGACGAAACTCAATGCACTGGAGACGGACGCTATTGGTACGACGAACAATGTTTCGACTTCACCCAAACCGAAGACTAAAACCTTGAACTGAAACCTTGAACTGAAACCTTGAACATTTGAGAATTGAACCTCGATTCTCTGTGTCCTCTGTGTCCTCTGTGTCCTCTGTGGTGCAAAACCCCCTCAACCCCTCCACACCCCGCTAACCGCATCATGACCGATTTCGCCAACCTCCCCCTAATTCCCGCCGCCCCAGAAGGCTTTAAATCTGGATTTATCGGCATCATCGGCCGTCCCAACGTGGGAAAATCCACCTTAATGAACTTGATGGTGGGACAAAAAATCGCCATCACCTCCCCCGTGGCGCAAACCACCCGCAACCGCTTACAGGGAATCCTCACCACCCCCGAGGCGCAACTGATTTTCATCGACACGCCAGGAATCCACAAACCCCACCACCAACTCGGAAAAGTCCTGGTTCAAAACGCCAAAATCGCCATCGAATCGGTAGACGTATTGCTGTTTGTCGTCGATAGTTCCGTCGAAGCGGGTGGGGGCGATCGCTACATCGCCGCGTTACTCAAAGACGTATCGGTTCCCGTGATTTTGGGACTCAACAAAAGCGACGTACAAGCGCAAGATAAAGTTGAAGCGATCGATCGATCGTACCGCGACTTAATCGGCGATCGCCCTTGGGAACTGGTGAAATTTTCCGCCCTAACCGGAGAAGGCGTCGAACCCCTAAAACACAACCTGATCGATCGCCTCGAACCCGGACCTTACTACTATCCCCCAGATTTCGTCACCGATCGCCCGGAACGCTTCGTCATGGGTGAATTAATTCGCGAACAAATTCTGCTGTTAACCCGCGAAGAAGTTCCCCATTCCGTCGCCATCTCCATCGATCGCGTCCAAGAAGACCAAAAAATCACCCGCGTTTTCGCCACCATTCACGTCGAGCGATCGTCTCAAAAAGGCATTATCATCGGCAAAGGCGGACAAATGCTCAAACGCATCGGTTCGGCGGCGCGAGAGCAAATCCAAAAACTCATCAGCGGTCACATTTACCTGGAACTGTTCGTCAAAGTCCAACCGAAATGGAGACAATCCCGTTTGCGCTTGGCAGAATTGGGATACCAAATCGAAGAATAGAAAACCGTAGGGTGCGTGACTTGAAAAATCAGGTGTCGCACTGAAACCGAGAAATCGTCACGCACCGCCCCCAATGTCAAGCGCCCACAGATAAGAGAATTGACAAGAGAACTGACAATTGATAATTGATAACGGGAAGATGTCCACCTCTGCGGTTGATTTACAAAAACCTTCAAAAAGCTCTGTCGGAAACGCGATCGCCGCTGCATTGCGCCTGTGGTTGCGTTCCCAAGTCGAAACCGTCGATCGCCTTGAAATCGACCTCAACGGACGCAACCGCGACATCCTCAGCGGCTACGTTCCTCAAGTCTCCATTTCCGCCCGACGCGCCGTCTATCAAGGCTTACACTTGAGTCACATCGACCTCTGCGGCGATCGCATCCGAGTCAATTTGTGGCAAATTCTCAAAGGGAAACCCCTGCGGTTACTCGAACCCGTACCCGTCTCCGTGCGCTTGCACCTCCGCGATCGCGATCTCACCCGTTCCCTCGCCTCGCCGTTGCTGCAAACGCCCGTACAAGAATTGTTTCAGAGCGTTCTTCCCGACGCGGTAGACTTCTCCACCGCAGAGGTTCGATTCGATCGATCCTCCCTCATTCTTTCCGCCTCCACACCGCAACCGTTTACCCTCACCACCGAGATTCGCGTCGCCGAAAACAACCAACTGCAATTTCTGACGCCACAACTGGAAACCGACAGCCTGCAAGACTTTCCCACGATTACCGTTCCCTTCGATTCCCAAGTCCAACTCGACGAACTCGCGCTCGATCGTGGAAAACTCTCGATTTCCGGTCGTCTCACCGTCCGCAGCGACGAACCCTAATCCCAGCCTTCAGTGTTTCTTCGCACCCTTGCTTAGCGCGAAGTGGTAACATCGTTCGAGTACGTGCGCCCCGCATCCAAAATCCTGAATGTTCGACGAACCTTTACTGCAACAGCTCGTCTGGACGGATTTCCGTCTCGCCGTTTTCCTAACCGTCTCAATGCCTTTGGTTTTGCTCGTTTGGGCGTTCGTCCAAAAAGTCGAAGCCATGCAACGCCTCCTCATTATCTATTGGCGTGTGGCGAGTCTGTTAGGAATCACCGTTTATTTGTCGATCGCGTCGCTTCCCATTAGCTTCATTACGGGATTGATGGCGCGTCTGTTAATTCCCGCCTCCCTGTGGTTTTGGGTCGATATCAACGACGAAATCGAAGACCGTCCGCCCTCTCCGTTAAAATGGACGATGACCGCGTGGCGTTGGGCGGTGACGCTCTATTGCATCATCGGCGCAATTTTTCAAGCCTATTCGTTGCGATGCGCCGCCATGACGACTGAGGCTCTCGTAGAGGATTTCGCCTGTCGCGTCTGGTTGGAAGCGCCTTGGGGCTATAAAGCCATGTTCCACCCCAACGGTTCGCCGCAAATCCTCGGTTTCTTTGCGATCGTCGCGTTGGCGGTTTACGTGATTTATTTGTTGTATTTCTGCTTCGTTCGCCTGGGTAAGCAAGGGCGATCGGCTTTGGGATAGGTTGTTAGCATAACCTCGAAAAATTATGGCTTCTGCGATCGCGCGTCTGGAACAGTACACCATCAAACGCCCCCAAGAGGTGCTACTCGTCTCCGCCACAGTAGAGGGGGAAGAGGACGAAATCGTCATTTTCAAGGGGTTTTCCAGTTCGCTAATGCGTCCGACGGCGTTCGATCCTGATGTGTCGGTACTTCCCGACGATGCGACAATTGAGAAGATCGATCGCCTGCAAAGTCCCTACGTTCCCGAAAATCCCCAGTACATCGAACAGGGCTTAACCTGGGAAACCATGCAACCCTATCTGAAAGCAGTGGGAGTTTAATGGTTTTTTAGAGAAATGCGATCGAGTCGTCGCTGAATAGGTGTTACGGTAAATCATCTTCAGTTAAACCAGCAACTTTCAAAATGGAGCGTAGCGTTCCAATTTTTAGATATCGATTTCGATGAACGGGAACGGAAACAATTTCACGGGTTTCAGGATTACGAAAAATATGGTGGCTTCCTGTGACTCGACAAAGTTACCAGCCTCGTTTTTCGAGAACCTTGGCTAGCTTTTTGCCTGAAATTGACTTCATACAGCAATCTCAACCTCTTCACCAGGTTCTGTGATTTGATTACTTTCGTTAGCAACCTCAAGCCAACCTCGAATCGCATCTTCGAGATTTTCCAAAACTTCTTCCCAAGTTTCCCCTTCCGTAATACAACCCGAAAGCGCGGGAACTTCCGCCCAGTAACCGCCTTCTTCAGCGGGATGAATTTTGACTTGACATTTCATTGTTTTTATGATAATAATCCCAAACGGACAAGCGCGGGAGGCTTGCCCGTTTTCAACCTAAGCAAAAATAACCTAAGCAAAAACAACCGTGCGATTGTTGTAAGACAAAACGCGACGATGCAAATGCGATCGCACCGCTCTCGCTAACACCATCCGCTCTAAATCTTTCCCTTTACGAATCAGATCCGCAACCGTATCCCGGTGACTGACGCGCACCACATCCTGCTCGATAATCAGTCCTTCATCGAGGTTTTCCGTCACGTAATGCGCCGTTGCCCCAATAATCTTAACCCCCCGTTTGTACGCCCGGTGATAAGGTTTTGCACCCGCAAAAGCCGGAAGAAACGAATGGTGAATATTGATAACTTTCGGAAACTTTTCGACAAAATCAGAACTGAGAATTTGCATATATTTCGCCAACACCACGAGGTCGATATCGTACTGTTGCAACAATTCCAGTTCTCGGGATTCCTGTTCCGCTTTCGTCTCTTTCGTAATCGGAACGTGATGAAAATCGATACCAAACTGTTCGGCGATCGGCTGCAATTCCGTATAATTGCTAAGAATTAACGGAATTTCCGCTTGAAACTCTTTCGCCTTTTGACGCCACAATAAATCGAGCAAACAGTGGTCTTGTTTCGTCACCCAAATAGCGAGGCGCGGAACGTCATCGGAAAAATGGAGTTCCCAATCTGCTTCCAAAGGCTTCGCCACCGCATCGAAAGCCGGGGCAATAATTTCCCGGGGTAGGTTAAAACCGTCGAGTTGCCATTCAATGCGGCTGAGAAACAGTCCGGCGGAAAAGTCCGTATGATGGTCGGCGTGGATGATGTTTCCACCGTTGGAATAGATAAAATTGGCGATTTTCGCCACGAGTCCCTGGCGATCGGGACAAGCCAAAAGTAAAATTGCAGTGGAACCGTTCATGAATCGTTGCAGTCGATCGCTGCGCTAGTGCGGTTTTCGAGGGTTTGCTATCAAAGGTTGCACAAATTGCAAACCCCGATTATACACAGCTTACTGAGCCTTTTAAGCCGAACGGGGAAGTTCTATTGCGTCTTGCTGTTGTTGCAGTCGATACATATGCTCGAACAACCGCCAGCAATAGGCTTCGGAGAGTCCGCAAGTCACAGCCCCCCGTAACACTACGTTGAAATACCAGTCGTTGGGGGCGAGTTCCCGAGGGAGTTTGTTCACGACAACGTAAGTCCGAACGTCGCTATAGTGGCGATCGCCACACTGTACGGCGATGGTTTCGCGGCGATAGCCTCCCGTGGGGATTTCTTCCCGTTCGTCGAGGCGATCGCTCAAACGCCAGGGAAGACGGTACAGAACCCCCTCAACGCGAGCGTTATCGTCGCGCACGACATCGAGAACGCCACAGTTGCGACGGCGCGATCGACGGTTGAAGGCCAGGCGATATCCGTCGAGAACCGCCGTACCCACCACATAGTCTCGAGTACTTTCGCCGAGAGTTCGCTGTAGGTCGATCGGACACATACAACTACCGTAGGCGAAATAATAGAAACTGGGTTCGGACAATACTCGATGATGGGGCGATCGATCGAGACAACGTTCGCTCGATCTCGCGATTTCGCTCGGCGACAGTCGATCGGGGCGATCGCTCATAGCAAACCTCCTAAACGTGACAAACCAAACGTGACAGACAAAACGTGACACAGATAACAGCCTCACTTGTAGGCTGTTTGTAATATTGCGTTGGCTAGAATTCTCCACCCATCCTATCAAAACCACAGTATCTCGACCGACAAACCGTAGATTAACTTAACAAAGTTCCCGAAAAACAACGACGCACCGAAAACATCGGCACGCCGTCGATCGAGATATTCAAAAATCAGAGAATTTAGAGAGATAAAGCCACAAGAGAACCGAGCTTTCTCATCATCGCCTCATTTCCCAATCAAGCCGGAACCAGAACGTCTTCAAGAGACATCCAACGGAAGACGCGATCGCCGCCCACTTCCACCACCACTTTCACGCGAGGTTCGATTTTCGGAAGCGCCGTCAAATATTCAAGTTCCTGACGAGACAACACTCTTCCGTCAAAAATCCACAACAACAGACCTTTCGATCGAGCCGGAAGCGTATCCAGTTGAGTTTGCACGATGGGGGGAACATAAGCGATCGGACCCACCGCACCGTCACCAAAATCCTTTTTACCCAAATGAGGGGGACGAACACCGTGAACGCCCATCAAATAAGACGCCAAATCGCCCAATCCCCGAGCGCAGAGCGAAATACTCGTATAACCCGCAGCCCGAGCGCGTCGTTGGTAACGTCCTTCAAACCCACCTTCGAGGGGAACATAAGCCCCCAACGCCCCAAACTGTTCGAGATCCGATAGAAATTTTTTGCCGTTTGCCAGTAATATCATGCCTTTGAAACTCTCTATAGATTGCCATCGACGCGCCTAGCGCGAGACCGCCACAGAACCGTCCGACAAGACGCGATCGCCAATTACCGCAACAATCCTTTAAAAAAGTATAGCCCCACAGCGGGATTCCCACGAGGATAGGGCCGAGTCCGCCGACAGGATAGCGATCGCCGATCCCATAAAAATTTTCCCAGCACTAGACAATTAAGAACAACTCGCGTATAGTGGGAAATTGCGACTGAAAGTTATAGAAAAACGTTAGCACTATATACTATAGTGCGACTCGATCGCGTAGCCTACGGGACTGGCTTACTGCCCTCAACAAGGCACCAAGTCGCAAGCGTAGAGGTATTCCCGCGCCCAAACCGACCAAGTTATCGGCGTCTGGGAAAATCGGAAACGGTTCCCCAACATCAGTTGCGAACCCGCTCCGGAGATACTGGGCGAACCCAAAATTTGCCTAAGTCTCAGCCAAAATCGGCAACCTCGAAACAGCTTTACCGGACACCCCAGTTCAACGTATCGAATCTCCTCGATCGCGGCAACCGAAATGGTTCTCTGGAACCATCAGCGGTTGTCGCGTTATAGGGGTGTCAAACGCTGCGAGCGATCTGTGGGTGAGGCATACGCCAGCCTGTCTTCGTATGTGTAGTGGCTAAACAAGGAGAAAACAGTACCGTGTCTGTTGGGATTCTCGGCAAAAAAGTCGGCATGACGCAAATCTTTAACGAGGAAGGCAAAGCCGTCCCCGTTACCGTCGTCGAAGCCGGACCGTGCAAAGTCACGCAAATCAAAACCAAAGAAACTGACGGGTACGAAGCCGTACAAATCGGCTACGACGAAGTCAAGCCTAAAGCACTGAACAATCCGCTACTGGGCCATCTCAAAAAATCCGATTCCCCAGCTCTGCGTCACCTGCGCGAATACAAACCCGCCAGTGTCAGCGAGTACGAACTCGGACAGTCCGTCACCGTAGAAATCTTTGAAGACGGACAACTCGTAGACGTAACCGGTCACAGCATCGGCAGAGGCTTCACCGGATATCAAAAGCGCCATAACTTCAAGCGCGGTCCGATGTCTCACGGGTCGAAAAACCATCGCCTCCCCGGTTCGACGGGCGCCGGAACGACCCCCGGTCGCGTCTACCCCGGAAAACGGATGGCCGGTCGCAAAGGAAACGATCGCGTCACCGTCCGCAAACTGACCGTCGTTAAAATCGATGCCGAACGGAACCTGCTGCTCGTGAAAGGCTCCGTTCCCGGAAAACCCGGAAGCTTAGTGAGCATCGCCCCCGCCAACCTCGTTGGCGCCAAATAGTCCTTCCATCCTCGAACGAGTAACAGACGATCGACATGGTTAATTGTGTAGTTCGCAACTGGCAAGGCGAAGAAGTGGGACAAGCCACCTTCGAACTCAAAGTTGCCAAAGAAGAAACCGCCGCCCACATCGTCCACCGCGCCCTCGTGCGTCAAACGACCAACGCCCGCCAAGGGACGGCTTCCACCAAAACTCGCGCCGAAGTGCGCGGTGGCGGTCGCAAGCCCTGGCGTCAAAAAGGCACCGGTCGCGCCCGGGCGGGTTCGACCCGGTCTCCCCTGTGGCGAGGCGGTGGGGTCATCTTCGGTCCAAAACCGAGAGAATACAACCTCAAAATGAACCGAAAAGAGCGGCGTCTCGCCCTGAGAACCGCCTTTTTCAGTCGCGCCGAAGATCTGATCGTCGTCGAAGAATTCGCCGAACAGTTCTCGCGTCCCAAGACGAAAGACCTCGTAAGTGCCTTCGATCGTTGGGGCATCGACGCCGACGCCAAAATCTTAATGATTTTGCCAGAAATACCCGACAACGTATATCTGTCGGCTCGTAACGTCGAGCGGCTCAAAACCATCGCCGCCACCAACCTCAACGTCTACGACCTGCTTCACGCCGACAAAATCGTAACCACGGCCGCAGGATTAGCCAAGATTCAGGAGGTTTACAGTGACTAAGACCATTTCACAGCGCGACCTAGCCGATATCATCCGCCGCCCCCTCATCACCGAGAAAGCCACGCGGCTGATGGAGAACAACCAATACACCTTTGACGTCGCGCTCAAAGCCACCAAACCCGAAATCAAAGCGGCCGTCGAAGCCATGTTCGAGGTCAAAGTGGTTTCCGTGCAAACCCTCCGCAAACCGCTCAAGAAAAAGCGCGTCGGACGTTTCGTCGGATACAAAGCCCAGTACAAACGCGCCATCGTGCGACTGGCCGACGGCGATTCCATCGACCTGTTCCCCGACGTTTAAAACTGGCGTCCCAACCGTCGCCCCTTCTTTCGTAGCACACCCAACCTGAGACAAACATCATGGGTATTCGTTCGTACCGACCCTACACCCCGAGTACTCGCCAAGCCACCGTCTCGGACTTCTCCGAAGTCACTCGGAGCAAACCCGAGAAAAGCCTGACCAAATCCAAACACCGCGCCAAAGGGCGTAACAACCGGGGCGTCATCACCTGTCGCCATCGCGGTGGCGGTCACAAACGCCGCTATCGCTTCGTCGACTTCCGCCGGGACAAACACAACGTCCCCGCCAAAGTCGCAGCGATCGAATACGACCCCAACCGCAACGCCCGCATCGCCTTACTGCACTACCAAGACGGCGAAAAGCGGTACATCCTGCATCCCAACGGACTCGCCGTCGGCAGCACCGTCGTCTCCGGTCCCGAGTCCCCCATCGAAGTCGGGAACGCCCTGCCCCTGGGAAGCATTCCCCTAGGGACCAGCGTCCACAACGTCGAACTCATGCCCGGTCGCGGCGGTCAAATCGTCCGTGCAGCAGGAACCAGCGCCCAAGTGGTCGCCAAAGAAGGGAACTTCGTCACCCTGAAACTGCCTTCGACCGAAGTGCGCATGGTGCGCCGCGAATGCTACGCCACCATCGGACAAGTGGGCAACAGCGAAGCCAGAAACCTGACCCTCGGAAAAGCCGGACGCACCCGCTGGAAAGGTCGTCGCCCGCAAGTGCGCGGTAGCGTCATGAACCCCGTCGATCACCCCCACGGTGGTGGAGAAGGACGGGCGCCCATCGGTCGCAGCGGTCCGATGACCCCCTGGGGCAAACCCGCACTAGGGATGAAAACCCGTCAGAAGAACAAACAAAGCGACAAATACATCGTGCGTCGCCGTCGTAAGACTTCCAAACGCAGCCGGGGCGGACGCGAAAGCTAAACCTCGTCCGGCCGCATCAGAACGGACTCCCTTTGTGTAATTCACCCAGAACGAAACTATGAGTCGATCGCTCAAAAAAGGGCCTTTCATCGCCGACAGCTTGATGAAAAAAATCGAAGCCCTCAACGCCAAAAACGAAAAACAAGTTATCAAAACCTGGTCTCGGGCATCCACGATCGTGCCGCAGATGATCGGACATACCATCGCCGTCCATAACGGTCGCGCTCACGTCCCCGTTTACGTCAGCGAGCAAATGGTCGGCCACAAACTCGGAGAATTCGCTCCCACGCGCACCTTCCGAGGCCACGCCAAGAGTGATAAAAAAGCCCGCCGCTAGAGAAGGAGAAGCCTCATGGCTGTCGATACTACCGAACAAGCAAAGGCGACTGCGCGCTATATCCGAATGTCCCCCCATAAAGTGCGCCGCGTACTCGACCAAATTCGGGGACGGACTTACCGAGAAGCGCTGGTCATCTTAGAATTCATGCCCTACCGGGCTTGCGACCCCGTCCTCAAAGTCCTCCGTTCGGCCGTCGCCAACGCCGAACACAACCTCGGCATCGATCCGGCGTCCCTCGTGGTGTCCGAAGCCTTCGCCGACCAAGGACCGAGCCTGAAACGCTATCGCCCTCGCGCCCAAGGTCGCGCTTACATGATTCGCCGACCCACCTGTCACATCACCGTGGCAGTCGCCCCTGAAATTGACGAAGAGTAGACAAGAGGACTAGGACTCGTGGGACAAAAGATTCACCCGACTGGGTTTCGTTTGGGAGTAACCCAAGAACACCGCTCTCGCTGGTTCGCCGATAGCAAACGCTATCCCGAACTGCTCAAAGAAGACCGCCTGATTCGGGATTACATCCAAAACAACCTGAACAACGCCGGAATTTCGGAAGTTCGCATCGAACGCAAAGCCGACCAAATCGACCTCGAAATTCGCACCGCCCGTCCCGGCGTCGTCGTCGGTCGCGGCGGCAGCGGCATCGAAAGCCTGCGGACGAACCTACAACGGATTCTCGGCGGCAGCAACCGTCAAATTCGCATCAACGTCGTCGAAGTGACCCGCGTGGACGCCGACGCCGCCTTGATTGCCGAATATATCGCCCAACAACTCGAACGGCGGGTCTCCTTCCGTCGCGTCGTGCGCCAAGCCATCCAACGGGCCCAACGGGCTGGCGTCGAAGGCATCAAAGTGCAAGTGGCCGGACGCCTCAACGGTGCCGAAATCGCACGGACCGAATGGACTCGCGAAGGTCGCGTCCCCCTGCATACCCTACGGGCTGATATCGATTACTGCTATCGTACCGCCCGCACCATTTACGGCATCCTGGGCGTGAAAGTGTGGATTTTCAAAGGCGAAATCTTGCCGGGACAGGAAGAAAAAGCGCCCGCGAATGTCGATCGCCCTCGCCGTCGCCAACAGCGTCGCAGACAGTTTGAAGATCGCTCCAACGAAGGGTAAAACCGGGTTTCCTCGGTCGCACCCTGTCTGACCCATAGCCAACGTTCGATTCGCAAACCATGCTCAGTCCGAAACGTACCAAATTCCGCAAACAGCAGCGCGGACGACTCCGGGGTCAAGCCACCCGTGGCAACAAAGTCGATTTCGGGGAGTACGGACTCCAAGCCCTCGAGCCGTCTTGGATTACCTCCCGTCAAATCGAAGCCAGCCGTCGAGCGATGACTCGCTACGTCCGTCGCGGTGGGAAAATCTGGATTCGTCTGTTCCCCGACAAACCCGTGACCATGCGTCCGGCAGAAACCCGGATGGGTTCCGGTAAAGGATCGCCCGAGTTCTGGGTGGCTGTCGTCAAACCCGGCCGCATCATGTTCGAGATCGCAGGCGTCCCCGAAGAAACCGCTCGGGAAGCCATGCGTCTGGCGTCCTTCAAGCTGCCGATTAAAACGAAATTCATCAAGCGCGAAGGAGAGTAGAAACTGACGATGTCTTTGCCCAAGATCGACGAAGTCCGAAACTTCAGCAACGAAGAACTGTCCCAGCAGGTTCTCGACGTTAAAAAACAACTGTTAGACCTGCGCGTGCAACAGTCCCTCGGACAGCTCGAAACCCCCCACCAGTTCAAACACTTGCGCCATCGTCTCGCGCAGTTGCTGACCGTCGAACGCGAGCGGGAACTCGAAGCGGCCAAAACGGCCGCCGAGACGCCCGCCGAGGCGCCCGCTGAAGAAGCCGCCGCCGCGAGCGACAGCACTCCCGCCGAGACGCCCGCCGAGGCGCCCGCCGAAGAACCGGCGGACGCCAGCGAGGAAGAACCGGCGTAATCTCCCTATCCGTTTATCGACCAAGAAAGTCATTCGCTTATGGCAGTTAAAGAAAGAGTCGGCACCGTCGTCAGTAACAAAATGCAAAAAACGGTCGTTGTCGCTGTCGAAAACCGGGTTCCCCACCCGAAGTACGGCAAAACGATGGTTCAAACCAAACGTTACAAAGCCCACGACGAAAATAACGAGTGCCAGATCGGCGATCGCATTCGCATCCGCGAAACCCGCCCCCTCAGCAAAAACAAGCGCTGGGTCGTGGTTGAAACTCTCAGCCACACTCCGGACGCTTAGTCGGTTTCGATAAGTCACCGCAGGCTTGTTAAAGAACGCTCGGAGTAAGGGAGAACGACCGTGATTCAAAAAGAAAGTTATCTCAATGTGGCGGACAACAGCGGGGCGCGCAAGCTCATGTGTATTCGCGTCCTGGGGGGAAATCGCCGCTACGCCCACGTCGGCGACACGATTATCGCCGTCGTCAAAGACGCCATCCCCAACATGGCCATCAAAAAATCCGACATCGTGAGAGCGGTTGTCGTCCGCACGCGCAAAAACCTACGTCGCGATAGCGGAATGAGCATCCGTTTCGACGACAACGCCGCCGTCATCGTCAACCTCGACGGCAACCCCAGAGGAACGCGGGTGTTCGGCCCCGTCGCTCGCGAACTTCGGGAGAAAAACTTCACCAAAATCGTTTCGCTCGCGCCGGAGGTGCTCTAGATGCCTAAGAGCCAACAAAAAAAACCGACTCGCCTGAAAATGCACGTCAAAAAAGGCGATACCGTTCAGGTGATCGCAGGGAAAGACAAAGGCAAGGTCGGCGAAGTTCTCAGAGCGTTGCCCGAAACCAGTCAAGTGGTGGTTAAAGGGGTCAACGTCCGCACCAAGCACGTCAAACCCACCCAAGAAGGCGAGTCCGGTCGCATCGTGACCTTTGAAGCCCCCATCCACAGCTCCAACACGATGCTGTATTCGACTAAAGAAAAGGTGGCCAGCCGCGTGTGCTACACCTTCACCGAAGACGGACGGAAAGTCAGAAAGCTCAAAAAAACCGGAGAGATCCTTGATTGACGCTCCGTTGTCGGTTCGCTTCCGATACAGCTTTACTCGTCCTGACCAAGACCAGGACACTTCCGAGGTACTACGACCATGACACAGCGACTCAAAACCCTTTACCTAGATACCATCGTCCCCAAGCTGAAAGACCAGTTCGGCTATACCAACATCCACCAAGTCCCCAAACTGGTGAAAATCACCGTCAACCGAGGTTTGGGGGAAGCGTCTCAAAACGCCAAAGCCCTCGAGTCCTCCGTGCGAGAACTGGCGATTATTACGGGTCAAAAACCCATCGTCACTCGCGCGAAAAAATCCATCGCTGGATTTAAACTTCGCGAAGGAATGCCCGTGGGCGTGATGGTGACGCTTCGCCAAGAGCGGATGTACGCCTTTTTGGCTCGGCTGATCGATTTAGCCTTGCCTCGGATTCGAGACTTTCGCGGCATTAGCCCCAACAGTTTCGACGGTCGGGGCAACTACACCCTCGGTCTCCGAGAGCAGCTCGTTTTTCCGGAAGTGGATTACGACAGCGTCGACCAAGTGCGGGGCATGGACATCTCGATCGTTACCTCGGCTGAGACAGACGAAGAGGGTCGCGCTTTGCTCAAGGAAATGGGAATGCCCTTCCGCAGTAATTGAGGCAGGTTAGATAAGAGGAAACTATGGCGGCTAACGATACTATTGCAGATATGCTGACGCGCCTTCGCAACGCGAACTTGGCTCGGCACGACACGACGCAAGTGCCGTCCACCAAGATGACGCGCAGCATCGCCCAAGTTTTAAAGAACGAGGGATTTATTTCTGAATTTGAAGAAGTCGGCGAAGGAGTCAAGCGACATCTCGTCGTTTCGCTGAAGTACAAAGGCAAAAACCGCCAGCCGATTATCAAGATGCTCAAGCGGGTGAGTAAGCCGGGATTGCGCGTGTACTCCAATCGTAAGGAACTCCCTCGGGTTCTCGGTGGAATTGGCATTGCTATTATTTCGACCTCTCGCGGCATCATGACCGATCGCGAAGCACGCCAGCACGGCGTTGGCGGAGAAGTGCTTTGCTACGTCTACTAAGTTCTCGCACCCCCTCGAACGGCGACGTCCGCTTCGATATGCCGCGAACTGACGGCGATCTCCGGGTGCGAATCCGTTAAACACTTCAAGAACTAGCTATGTCTCGAATTGGCAAACGACCTGTAAGCGTCCCTAAAAACGTCACCGTGACCATCGACGGGCAAGCTGTTTCCGTGAAAGGCCCCAAAGGCGAACTGTCTCGGGTGTTTCCGAAGGAAGTTTCCTTCGATCGAGACGGCGAGACGATTCTCGTCAAACGTCACGACGAATCCCGCGTCTCTCGGGCGCGTCACGGACTCAGCCGCACGTTGCTTTTCAATATGGTCGAGGGCGTCTCGAACGGATTCGAGCGTCGCTTGGAAATCCAAGGGGTGGGCTACCGCGCCCAAGTGAAAGGCAAAACCCTCGTTCTCAACGTCGGCTACAGCCAACCGATCGAAATCGAACCCCCCGAAGGCGTTGAGTTGGCGGTCGAGAACAACACCAACGTGATCGTTAAAGGCATCAACAAGGAAGTTGTCGGAAATACCGCCGCCAAGATTCGCGGTGTCCGTCCCCCCGAAGTCTACAAAGGCAAAGGGATTCGCTACGCTGGCGAACAAGTTCGGCGCAAAGCGGGTAAAGCCGGTAAGAAATAACGCCTCGATCGCATTACTCATCACCGTCACAGCTATGAAACTGACACGCAGACAGTCTATCCAGCGCAGACACCGCCGGATTCGGCGGAACGTTCGCGGCACCTCCGAACGTCCTCGCCTGGCCGTGTTTCGATCGAACCAACATATCTACGTCCAGGCCATCGACGACACGCGAGACCACACCCTCGCGGCGGCTTCGACCGTCGATAAGGAACTCCAACTCGACAGTACCGCCACCTGCGATGCCGCCGCTAAAGTCGGCGAACTCGTCGCCAAGCGTTTGAAGGCGGCCGGTATCGATAAAGTCGTCTTCGATCGCGGAGGCAACCTCTACCACGGCCGAGTCAAAGCGCTCGCCGATGCCGCCCGCGAGGCCGGGCTAAACTTCTAAAGTACACCACGCGACTTCAATCAAACATGGCAGATCGACAAGACCGCCGGAAAAAAGGCAACCGAAACCGCGAAAAAGATTCCGAATGGCAAGAGCGCGTCGTTCAAATCCGCCGCGTGACCAAAGTGGTCAAAGGCGGTAAAAAGCTCAGCTTCCGCGCCATTGTCGTCGTCGGTAACGAACGCGGCCAAGTGGGCGTCGGCGTCGGCAAAGCCGGAGACGTCATCGGCGCCGTGAAAAAAGGCGTCGCCGACGCGAGAAAACACGCGGTTTCCGTGCCGCTGACGAAAGCTAACTCGATTCCCCACCGCTCTAACGGCATCGCCGGAGGCGCCAAAGTGATGATGCGTCCCGCCTCTCCCGGTACCGGTGTAATTGCCGGGGGCGCCGTGCGTACCGTCCTCGAACTGGCGGGCGTCCAGAACATCCTCGCCAAACAACTGGGATCGAGCAACCCCCTCAACAACGCACGGGCGGCTGTGGACGCTCTGGCGAACTTACGCACTTTCTCTGAGGTGGCTCGCGAGCGCGATATCCCCTTAGAACAGCTTTTCGCTCGTTAGTGCCGTTTGGCGCGATCGACCCTTCGCGTCGATATCCTGTTCACTTCACTGCAAACTAGAACGATGAGATTCCAAGACGTACAGCCCCAACCCGGCTCCAAGAAGCGTCGCCGCCGCCTCGGCCGCGGCATCGCTGCCGGCCAGGGCGCCAGTTGCGGCAAAGGAATGCGCGGTCAAAAGTCCCGTTCGGGCGGTGGAACCCGACCGGGCTTTGAAGGGGGTCAAATGCCCTTGTACCGCCGCGTTCCCAAGCTGAAGCACTTTACGGTCGTCAATCCCAAACAGTACACTGTTGTCAACGTCGGTAGACTGGCCTCCCTCTCGCCTAACAGCGAAGTGACCCTCGCTTCGTTGATGGAAGCTGGAATCGTTACGACCGACGACGGCCCCCTCAAAATTCTCGGCGACGGCGAACTTAGCGTAGCCCTGACGGTGAAAGCAGCCGCCTTTACCGCCAGCGCCCGCCAGAAAATCGAAGCGGCCGGCGGCCGTTGCGAAATCGTCGCCAAAGACTCGACGAACGACTCGGCGTCTGAAAGCAGCGACGCCGAGTCGTCGAGGCGCGAGAGTAGCCGTTCGCAATTCGGCGATGGTACGTACTGGTAGAGGTTCCCTTCATGGTAGTCAATCGAGATAAAGCTCCAACGGCTCAAGAAACGTTCTTGCAGATGGCTCAGGCGGCCGGCCTTCGCGGCCGGATTCTGGTGACCGTCGGTTTGCTCGTCGTAGTACGACTGGGAATTTACTTGCCCGTTCCCGGTATCGATCGCGCGCGGTTTGCCGCTGACTTGCAAAACAGTCCGTTTTTCGGACTGCTCGACGCCTTCTCTGGCGGCGGCTTGCAAGCCCTCGGTATTTTCGCATTGGGGATCTTACCGTTTATTAACGCTTCGATCGCCATTCAGTTGCTGACGGCTGCTATTCCCAGCCTCGAAGATTTACAGAAAAACGAAGGCGAAGCGGGACGGCGCAAGATCTCTCAGATTACTCGCTACATCGCCCTGGGTGTTGCCGTGTTACAAAGCATCGGCATCGCCTTATGGACGAGCGCCTACGCCTACAATCCCAGCAACCTGTTCGTCGTGCAAACGGTATTGGCTCTCGTGGCCGGTGCGATGTTTGTGATGTGGGTGTCGGAACTGATTACCGAACGGGGAATTGGCAACGGCGCGTCTCTGTTGATCTTCGTGAACATCGTCGCCGTCTTGCCGCGATCGCTCGGTAACACCATCGAACTGGCTCAACAGGATCGCGCCATCGTCGGACGGGTGGTCTTGCTGCTGCTGGTCTTCCTGGTGACGATCGTGGGCATCGTCTTCGTTCAAGAAGGGGCGCGGCGGATTCCCATCGTGTCTGCCCGCCGCCAAGTCGGCCGTCGCCTGTATCGGGAACGTACCAGCTATCTACCCCTGCGACTCAACCAAGGGGGCGTCATGCCGATTATTTTCGCCTCCAGTTTCCTGATTTTGCCGGGGATTATCGCCAACTCCACGAACAACCCCGTTTTGATTCGCGTGGCGGAATACCTCAGCCCCAGCGGTCCGGCACCTTGGCTTTACGCCCTGTTCTATCTGCTGTTGATTCTCTTCTTCAGCTACTTCTACGCTTCGCTGATTCTCAACCCCATCGATTTATCCCAGAACTTGAAAAAAATGGGATCGAGTATTCCCGGTATTCGACCGGGACGCGCCACCAGCGACTATATCGAACGGGTTCTCAACCGCTTGACGTTCCTTGGGGCAGTGTTCTTAGGGTTAGTGGCGACCGTTCCGACGGCTGTTGAAAGCGCCACCCGCGTGACGACGTTCCAAGGGTTGGGGGCGACCTCGCTGCTGATTTTGGTGGGGGTTGCCATCGATACGGCGAAGCAGATTCAAACTTACGTCATCTCGCAACGATACGAAGGAATGGTGAAACAGTAAACTCATGCGTTTGATTTTTTTGGGACCGCCGGGTGCGGGTAAGGGGACACAAGCTCAACGAATTGCCGAACGGTTTGCAATTCCGCATATTTCAACGGGAGATATTCTCCGGCAGGCTGTGGCGAACGAAACCCCCCTCGGACAGCAGGCGAAGGAATATATGGATCGGGGGGACTTGGTGCCTGACGAGTTGATTTTGTCGATGGTGCGGGAGCGCCTCTCTGAAAGCGACGTCAAACCGGGCTGGATTTTAGATGGGTTTCCCCGCAACGTGAGTCAAGCGGAATTTCTCGATAAGTTACTTCAAGAAATTCAGCAAGCCTGCGATCGAGCCGTCAACTTTGAAGTCCCCGACGAGATGTTGGTGAAGCGGTTGTTGGGACGCGGCCGTAAAGACGACAACGAAGCGACCATCCGCCACCGCTTAGAGGTCTACCGTGCCGCCACCGCCCCGGTTATCGATTTCTACCGCCAAGGCGAGCGCATCGTGTCCATCGACGGCAGCCAACCCATCGACAACGTGACGGAAAGCCTGACGGTCGCCCTCGCAAGAACCTAAAAACACAGATTTGTCAAGTCAATTTTTGATAAGATCTATAAAGAGATCGTGAGTTGCTGCCCTTGACGTCAACCGTACTGGTGGCAGTTTCCGATCCCTGTCGAACTCAGAGGAACCCCCCGTGGCAAAACAAGATCTCATCGAGATGGAAGGAACCGTAACGGAATCCCTACCCAACGCGATGTTTCGCGTCGATCTCGATAACGGCTTCAACGTCCTCGCTCACATTTCTGGGAAAATTCGCCGGAATTACATTAAAATTCTCCCCGGCGATCGCGTCAAAGTGGAACTGACTCCCTACGATCTCGAAAAGGGTCGCATCACCTATCGCTTACGTAAAAAATAAACGATCGAGCGAGTTTCGAGCCACTAGAAACGCTCCCCTCGGAGTCGTTTTTAGTTTTCTACGCCCGAAAATTCTGATATAATATGCAGTTTGTAAGTATCGCAGCAAGCCCATGAAAGTCCGAGCCTCAGTCCGCAAAATGTGCGAAAAGTGCCGCGTGATCCGTCGGCGCGGTCGCGTAATGGTGATTTGCACCAATCCCAAGCACAAACAGCGTCAAGGATAACTGGGTTTTTTCTTGGCTCTATTTTTCTTGGCTCTATTGTAGTACAGATAGCCAGTTCCGTCGGCAACCCACTTTCTGAAAGCCCGCACTGGCTGACCGCATTCACTCAGGAACAATAAATGGCACGAATTGCTGGAGTAGACCTTCCCCGCGACAAACGAGTCGAAATCGGCTTGACTTACATTTACGGCATCGGTCTGACGAGATCGAAACAAATCTTAGCAGCGACGGGCATCAACCCCGATACCCGCGTTAAAGACTTGGAAGACCGAGAAGTCGCCACGTTGCGCGAACATATCGAAACCAACTACCAAGTCGAAGGGGACTTGCGACGTTGGGAATCGATGAACATCAAGCGACTGGTGGATATCGGTTGCTATAGAGGTCGCCGCCACCGCATGGGCTTGCCCGTTCGCGGCCAGCGTACCCGCACCAACGCACGCACCCGTCGGGGAACTCGTCGCACCGTGGCCGGTAAGAAGAAACCCGCCGCTAAAAAATAACATTCGAGCCGATTTCGGCTTGGCTCTACCGCGACAGACAGACCTTTACCGACAACTACAAATATGGCGAGACAATCAGGTAAAAAATCCGGCGCCCGCAAACAAAAGCGCCACGTCCCCAACGGCGTCGCTTACATCCAATCGACGTTCAACAACACTATCGTTACCATCACCGACCCTCGGGGGGAAGTCATCTCTTGGGCTTCCGCTGGGTCGAGCGGTTTCAAAGGGGCGAAAAAAGGTACGCCTTACGCCGCCCAAACCGCTGCTGAAAGCGCCGCCCGTCGCGCCAGCGACCAAGGCATGCGTCAAATCGAAGTGATGGTGAGCGGTCCGGGATCGGGTCGCGAAACCGCGATTCGCGCCATCCAAGGGGCCGGTCTCGAAATCACGCTCATCCGCGACATCACTCCCATCCCCCACAACGGCTGCCGGCCGCCGAAACGCAGACGGGTATAACGATCGCCGCTGGTTCGGCGCCGAATCGCCGCTGGTTTTGCCTCGCACGATCGAGGCAGCTTGCAATCTAGGCTCAGATGGGGAACAAGGAGAAGGGAGGTCACGCCGTGGCGCAGTTTCAGATTGAGTGTGTTGAGACAAACACCGAAAAAGACCAGGGTCAATACGGGAAGTTCACGATCGAACCCCTCGAACGGGGTCAAGGAACCACCGTCGGTAACGCCCTGCGGCGGGTGCTGCTGTCCAACTTAGAAGGGACTGCCATCACCGCCGTCCGCATTGCCGGAGTCAACCACGAATTCGCAACGATTCCCGGCGTCCGCGAAGACGTTTTGGAAATTCTATTAAACATGAAAGAGGTGGTGCTAAAAAGCCACACCTCGCAACCGCAAATCGGCCGCCTGCTCGTGAAAGGGCCGGCCATGGTGCGGGGCGAGCATTTCGACTTACCTTCGGAAGTCGAAGTGACTGCCCCCAACCAATACATTGCCACGCTCGCCGAAAACGCCACCTTAGAAATGGAGTTTCGCGTCGAGCGCGGTACCGGATACCGTTCCGTCGATCGCAACCGAGACGAGTCTGGGGCCCTCGACTTCCTCCAGATCGACGCGATTTTTATGCCCGTGCGGAAAGTCAACTACACCGTTGAAGACGCACGTATCGGCGGCTCTCTCGAAAAAGACCGCCTGATCTTAGAAATCTGGACGAACGGCAGCATCACGCCCCAAGAGGCGCTCAGCGAAGCGGCCAATATGTTGGTCGATCTCTTCGTTCCCCTCAAAGACATCACCCTCGAATCGCTCAAAGACGATTACACGCCGGACGAAGACCCGACCAGCCAAATTCCCATCGAGGAACTTCAGCTGTCCGTTCGCGCTTACAACTGTCTCAAACGCGCTCAGATCAACTCCGTAGCCGACTTGCTCGACTATTCCCAAGAAGACCTCTTGGAAATCAAAAACTTCGGTCAGAAGTCTGCTGAAGAGGTGATCGAAGCGCTTCAAGAACGCTTGGGCATCACCCTGCCTCAAGAAAAAACCAAAGCGTAACCGACAGTCGCGACCCGCGCCGACTCGCGCGGCCGGGGCGTCGCTGCGCTACTGCTCTAAACTCTCGTCGTTATTGAAACTCAGCCGATCGAACTATGCGCCATCGTCGTCGCGTCCCTCAACTCGGCAAACCTGCCGACCAACGTAAAGCCCTGCTGCGGTCTTTGACCACCGAACTGATCCGTCACGGTCGCATCGTGACCACTAAAGCTCGGGCGAAAGCCGTGCGCTCGGAAGCCGAACGCATGATTTCCCTGGCCAAAGAAGGCACTTTGGCCGCTCGTCGCCGCGCCCTGGGTTATATGTACGATAAAGACCTCGTACACGCCCTGTTTGTGGGCGTTCAAGAACGCTACGGCAACCGCAACGGCGGTTATACCCGTATCCTGAGAACGGTCAGCCGTCGCGGTGATAACGCGGAAATGGCGATCGTCGAACTGGTTTAACCCTTGGTTTAAGGTTTCGATCGCTATGCCCGAACGCTGTCCCAGACCCAATCAGCGCGTTGCCCTCGTCGTTCAGTACGTCGGAAGCGGCTTTTATGGATGGCAGCGTCAACCGCAGCATCGTACCGTTCAGGAAGACCTCGAAATCACGATCGCGTCCCTTGCGGGGCATCCCGTGACCGTCCACGCCGCCGGACGAACCGATACCGGCGTCCACGCAGCGGCACAGGTGGCACACTTCGACGTCACCAGTCCCATTCCGGCTCGCAAATGGGCAGTCGTCTTAAACAACCACCTCCCCGACGGCATTCTCGTGCGAGCCTCTGCCCCAGTGAGCTTCGACTGGCACGCCCAGTTTTCTGCCACGTGGCGCCGCTATCGCTATACCCTGTATACCGAAGCCCGCCCTAACTTGTTCGTCGATCCCTTCGTTTGGCATTACTATCGCGAACCCATTGACGAAACAGCGATTCGTACCGCCCTGACGCCCCTTCTCGGACGCCATCACCTCTCGGCGTTCCGACGAGCGGGCTCCAACCGCGCCCATTCTTGGGTTGACGTTCAGGACGTTTTGTGCTATCGTCGCGGGCCGTTCGTGACGGTCGAAGTTCAAGCCAGTGGGTTTCTCTACGGCATGATGCGCCTGTTGGTGGGTATGCTCGTTCAAGTCGGAACCGGACGGCGTTCGATCGAGGAATTCCACCACATCTGGAAAAACGAACGGCGCGAAGCCGTCAAATACGCGGCACCGGCCAAGGGACTCTGTTTCTTGTCCGTGGGCTATCCCGATTCGCCGTTTCCCCCCGAAGCGCGATCGAACGCCATGCCACACTTCGCATTCGACCCCTTACCGATTAGCTGTTAGTTCCCCATGAGTACCAAAACCTACGTTCCTCCCGTCGATTCGATCGATCGCAAGTGGTACGTCATCGACGCCGCCGACCAACGGCTCGGACGCCTCGCCAGCGAAATCGCGAAAATCCTCAGAGGAAAAAACAAACCGAACTTTACCCCCCACATGGACGCCGGCGACTTCGTAATCGTCGTCAACGCCGAAAAAGTCCAAGTGACCGGGAAAAAACGCTTTCAAAAAGTTTACCGTCGCCACTCCGGCCGTCCCGGCGGGATGAAAGTCGAAACCTTCGACAAACTGCAAGCCCGCATCCCCGAACGGATTATCGAAAAAGCCGTCAAAGGGATGTTGCCGAAAAACGCGCTCGGTCGGAAACTCTTTACCAAACTGAAAGTGTACGCCGGGCCCGACCATCCCCACGAAGCCCAACAGCCTGAAGTGCTGACTGTCGATACTAATACTGGAGAACAAGGTTAATGGAAGCCGTCGAACAACAAAACCGCGTCGTGTACTGGGGTACCGGACGCCGTAAAGCGTCTGTGGCCCGCGTTCGCCTGGTTCCGGGCGAAGGCAAACTGGTGGTCAACGGAAAACCCGGCGACCTCTACCTTCAATTCAACCCCTCTTACCTGTCCGCCACTCGCGCTCCCCTGGAAACCCTGGGTCTCGAGAACGAGTACGATATCCTAGTCAACGTTCGCGGCGGCGGACTGACCGGACAAGCCGACTCCATCCGTCTCGGTGTGGCTCGCGCCCTCTGCAAGCTCGACCCGGACAACCGCCAACCGCTCAAAAGCGAAGGCTATCTCACTCGGGATTCTCGCAGCAAAGAGCGGAAAAAATACGGTTTGCGGAAAGCTCGCAAAGCCCCTCAATACTCCAAACGCTAAGGCGTTTTTGCCAGTTCTCTCTTGTCTCGGGTTAATCAGTTGGTTTGGGTTAACGCGATCGCGGCAAGAGAGAATTCTCGTGAAGGTATCGCTTGAGAACGTTGCGTTAAACTTCGCGTTAAAATAGAAAAGCCGCCTCAAGCAGCTTTATCCCACAACGTTTATCCCACAACGTTTGTTGTTATCCCATCGTAGAAATCGAGGAAATCGTCATGCCTAAAGAAGGTATTCACCCCGAATGGTATCCCGAAGCCAAAGTTTACTGTAACGGTGAGGTCGTTACGACCGTAGGCGCAACTCAACCGGAAATCCACGTTGATGTTTGGTCCGGAAATCACCCCTTTTACACCGGAAACCAGAAGATTATCGACACGGAAGGACGAGTCGAACGCTTCTTGCGGAAGTACGGCATGATGGACAGCAGTTCCCAAGAGCAAAAAGACTCGGGCGAAAAATAGTTGGGTTGTCGTTTGGAACCTCACCTTTGCCGATCGATCTCGCTGTAGGTCGTTCGGTTCTCTTGCATTAAACCTATCCACACAACTCCAACGACATCATGGCTGAACGTTACCTGCTAGACAAACTCAAATCCGTCGAGCAAACCTTCAACGAACTGACTCGACGGATGGCCGACCCCGACGTGGCGACCGACCCCGACGAGTTTCAGAAAGTGGCGAAAGCCCGGGCTTCTCTCGAGGAAACGGTGGCGACGTACCACCAATGGCAAGAAGCGGGGGAAGAACTCGTTGGCGCCCAGCAGGTTCTCAAGGAATCTTCCAGCGACCCGGAAATGCAGGAAATGGCGGCGATGGAAGTCGAGGAACTTCAAGAGCGCCTGGTTCGATTGGAACAACGCCTCAAAATCCTGTTGTTGCCCCGCGACCCTAACGATGAGAAAAACATTATGTTGGAAATTCGCGCGGGAACGGGCGGCGACGAAGCCTGTATCTGGGCGGGGGATTTGGTACGGATGTATTCTCGCTACGCGGAAGGCCAAAGCTGGCAGGTGAAGCTGGTCAGCGAATCTCCGGCGGATATGGGCGGGTTTAAAGAAGCCATTTTGGAAATTAAGGGGGATTCGGTCTACAGCAAGTTGAAGTTCGAGGCGGGGGTTCACCGGGTGCAGCGGGTTCCCGTTACTGAAGCAGGCGGCCGCGTCCATACTTCGACGGCGACGGTGGCGGTGATGCCGGAAGTGGACGATGTGGAAGTGAAAATCGATGCCAAGGATTTGGAGATTTCTACGGCGCGATCGGGCGGTGCTGGCGGTCAAAATGTGAACAAGGTGGAAACCGCTGTGGATTTGCTGCACAAACCCACGGGGATTCGGATTTTCTGTACGGAAGAGCGATCGCAGCTGCAAAACCGCGAACGGGCGATGCAGATTTTGCGGGCGAAGTTGTACGAGATGAAGTTGCGGGAGCAACAGGAAGCTGTCACCTCCATGCGGCGATCGCAGGTGGGAACCGGGGCGCGATCGGAGAAAATTCGCACCTACAACTATAAGGACACCCGCGTGACGGATCACCGTCTCGGACAGAACTTCAACCTCGATGGCGTTCTGGAAGGGGACTTAGAAAACGTCATTCAATCTTGTATTACGCAAGACCAGCAGGAACGGCTGGAACAGTTGGCGGAGGCGACGACTGCCCCCACGTCGGTGTAATACAAATACTTGCATAATCCAAAAGACCGAAAAATTGTAGGTTGGGGTTGAGGGACGAAACCCGAATACCTCGATTAATTCAAGATTTTTGAGAAACAGGCTCTCCTCTCGAAAATTTAGAACGAGATTTCATGGGTTTCAGCCGTTAGAGTGGGAGCCAGAATCAATTTTTCGAGGTTCTCTACTGTTTTACGATGTGAAACCAACCTAAGATTTCTCGAAATTGGCGTGAATTGCTAACCAAATACAGGGAGGATTGACGCTGGTATACTCGACGCGATGTTTGGTTCGAGCGGGAATTAATAAATAATCTCCGCGTTTTAATTGGACTTGAGACCCATCTGGGTAGGAAACAATCGCCTTTCCCTGCAATAAAACCACCCATTCATCGCGGTTTTGGTTGTACCACTGACCCGGTGGCGTAATTTGTCCGGTGGAGACGATGCGTTCGATGAGGGTATCGTTTCCCGTCACTAGGGGTTCGAGGAGTTCGCTGTCGGGGAGTTCTGAGGGGAGGTTGAAGATATTCGCCATGACATTGCGATCGCTTCGATACTTCGATCGTAATAGCATTTTTTCGAGACGAGGGTGCGCTGCCACTCAGCCTCAATCCTGTTATCCCCCTTGATGTCTCGTCCTATTATTGGAGATATTCACCAGAACATCGCAATTATAGCTTTTTGAGACGATGGCTTTTCCTCCAGACTCCAATCTACGACGCGCTAAGCCAGAAGACTTATCCGCCGTTCGCGGCTTGGTGTTGCGATCGCTCCTCGATCCGACTCAACTGCGATGGTCGCAATTTTGGGTTTTAGAGTATCAGAACCAGATTATCGCCTGCGGTCAGTTGCGGGAATTCGACGGCGTTCAAGAATTGGGAAGTTTGGTCGTCTCGCGGCGTTGGCGACAGCGGGGAATCGGGACTGCGATGGCGCAACATCTCATCGAAGAGGCGACGAAACCTTTGTATCTCGACTGTTTGGGAACGCCACTTCGAGGGTTTTACGAAACCCTGGGATTTGTGGAGTTGAAGCCGTCGGAGATTCCGCCGCAGTTACAGACGCGATATGGAGTTTTGGGACTTTTGAAAACGGTGGTGCGGCTTCCGTTGTTTTTTATGGAATATCGATCGAACGATGGTTAGGGTACAGATGCAATACCACGCTTCAGTATAGTTAATCGAGGGTATAAACTGAGAGAAACGCGATTTTTTAGGCTTTCACAATTAGTCGATATAATACGAGTTTAAGCTCGGTTAATGTCGCGGATTGCAACAGTCGAGATATATCTCGATCGACCCGATAAATATTCGCATCGAGAAACTCAAGGGTTTCGTTAGCTAATTCGTCGTAAAGTTCGGTATACACTCGTTCGTTATCTTCATATTTTGCGAAAATAAATTCAATATATTCTAAATCTTTCTGAGTCCGTTCTCCGCGATATCCTCAAGCAAAAATCTTGATAGCGACAAAGGCAAGAAGTGTCAGAATTGGAGTTTCGAGATTTTTTATTCGAGTAATCTCAGTATCGATCGGAGCCTCGATAAATACTAACAGCTTCATTGAATTTTTATATCCGTAATTTTACGATCGGGTTGGGCAATGTCTCCGAATACCCGGGGTGATAAGCGGATTTTATACCCGGTCATCCCCCCTTCGCCCCCCTTGTTAAGGGGGGGTGGCGGGATTGGGCGAACGGTTTGCGCCCCTACCCAGATTTTGTATTCAAATTAAATTGTATTCAAATTAAATTGTATTCAAATTAAAAAATTACACCTGAATCTCAGAATACCCTAATTATGAAGAGAGAGAAACCGCTCGACAGACTTGACAACATGGAAAAAATCGCGGCTGCTAATCGGTAAAAATTTTGAATCAGCAAGGCATTTTTGAGGCTATCGGCTCTTCGCCGTTTAGGGTGACAGAAAAACTGACTTCACGAGATTTCAGGGGTTTTGGCTCTCGATTCTCCAGGTATTTGTATTTTGCTATACATTTTCCCCCGCAAACGGCGGAGACCCAGGCTATCTAGGGCTTGCTGAAAAGAAGTGAAAAGCTTACGGCGTAAGGCTTAGAGGAGTCT
>NZ_JBNGCO010000053.1:28486-31426 GCF_049974805.1 Baaleninema sp. | reverse complement strand
ATGACATTGCGCGAGCAGCTTTTGGACGAGATTAGGCAGCTACCCGAACAAAAGGTGGCGGAGGTTTTGCATTGGGTGCGTCAACTTCGGGAGCAAGAGCGGTTTGATTGGGATGCGTGGTGGGTGAGCTTTGAATCGGTTTCGGATGATTTTATGAGCGATCGCAACCAACCTAGTTTACAACAGCATGATGATTGGTGTGAGTAAAGCGCATGAGGTATTTACATCATGAAACAACGCCCAGAATCGGTTTTGCAACGCTTTCGTGTAATGAATCAGAACGATTTAGGATTATCGATCGTGACGGTTGCAGAGTTGGAATACGGCGTTGCAAAAAGTCAGAATCCACCCCTTAACCGACGTCGGTTGGATAATTTTCGTCGGCCATTTCAAGTCGTTGGCTTGAGTGATGAAGATGTGCGAGTATTTGGAGAAATTCGGGCTGATTTGGAACAGCGCGGCACACCAATTGGCGCTTACGATCTACTGATTGCAGCGCAGGCAAAAAGCCGAGATTTGGTTTTGGTGACGAACAATATGCGCGAGTTTGAGCGAGTTTCCGGTTTGAGGCTTGAGAATTGGGTTGATGTTTGAAATCTGTGGATGATGCGTGAGGCGGGTATTCCATGAATCTGACAATGCATCCCATTTTACCACCGCGTCACATCCCCAATCCGATCGCCTCAATTGGCAAACTCGCCTCCAAACCTGAAAACTCCCGCAACCACCAACCCGACTCCTGGCGCGTGTAGTGATCGATACTCAGAACCGTCTGCCGCACCAAGATGTACTCGCAAAAATTCGCAATCGAACGATCGAAGAGAAACGTATCCTCGCGATCGGGTTCTTTAGGCTGAGTGACATCAATTGCGACCGTTTTAGAGGGGACGGTTAGTATAGCGATCGCTGGGGTGCATTGAATAATGAAGCACCCGGCTCTCTTGATGATTTTCCGACAGATCTATGGTTACAACTACGGCGAAGCTCACACTCGATAAATATCGCGAACAGGAGGCGATCGCCCAAGTTCGCCACGAATATCGCAATGGAGATCTGATTGAAATGCCCGGAGGTTCGGTTAATCACAGCCGCTTGCTGATGACGCTGTATGTATTGTTTGAGAGCATGTTAGATAACGCAGACTACGAGGCGTTTAATAGTGATATGCGCTTGTGGATTCCTGAACGGAACCAGGCAACGTATCCAGATTTGATGGTGGTGACGGGTGAGCCGATCGTGAATGGCGATCGCAGTGATGAAATTGTGAATCCGACGTTGATGGCAGAGGTGTTGTCGCCGTCAACGTCGAGTTACGATCGCGGCGATAAGTTTGCCGCCTACCGGACGGTTCCCAGTTTTCGGGAGTATCTTTTGGTCGAGCAAGAGCGTCCCGCGATCGAGCATTACTGGAAGACGGATGACGGGCGTTGGCATTTGGAGGAGTTTCGCGGTCTGGATGCGGTGGTGAATCTGGAACATTTGCCGGTGCAGTTAGCTGTAGCGCAGCTATACCGTCGGGTGCGTTTTGAGGGGTCGTAATCGCGATCGTTGCAATTCGGATGTTCTGGTCTCGTGCGTGGAGAAGGTCGCGATCGCGGCGAAACAAGAGGCACAAAAAAGCCCCACCGTATGAGGAACGCTAGGGTGTATTGTAGCGAGGGTGATGGTTTGGGTTTCGCCGGATGGGGTTGATTTCGCCATGACGCACCGATGGATGTGGGGATAAATCGGGGGGCGTTATGGTGTGGATATCGGCATTAATCGCGGTGCGTTACGGCGGGGTTTCAATTGTTGCGAGAAAGCCCGTTTTTTTGCCGCCTAACTCACCCTACCACTTACTTCGTATCGAGATAATGCTGTAGAGCCTCAACAAATTCAATGGCATCTTGCTGTAGTTCCGATGCTTGTTCGTAGCTGACCGTTGCTGTCGGGCTGTAGTCACTCGCTTGCCTGAATTCAAAAGCACGATGTAAGCGTCGCGACAGCGCTTTATCAAAGTCCCCCGTTTTGACGAATTCTCGATCGAACAGACCGATTGCACCGCTGTGCTTCGAGGTCGCGAGTTGGCGCGTTTCGAGCAGTGCTGAGAGTACGTAGAACATCGCGTAGTAGGAGCGATTAACTGAGCCTTGAATGTCGTTACTATCGAGCAAGATCGCGGCTGAGCGTAGTGCCTGCTGTGCCTGTTGCACGCGCAAGGCAATCAATTCTGATAGCTGACGATCGCTCACACGGGAATTCCTTCATTCACGATGTTTGCCACGATCGAACTCGCACCAATCGCTCCGTCCTGCACGTCACCATCGGTCACAATAAACACTGAAATCACCCGATCGGCTTCAAATCCCACATCCCAAGCCAGGTCGATAATCTGACTGTATAGCTCTGCTTCCAGGGTCGGAAGCTGAATGAAGATATCTAAATCTGATTCTGGCGTTGCGTTGCCCCGCGCCCGCGAACCGAACACACGCAGATCGGAAATGGGTGTGAGTTTTTCCAAGCGCTGTCGAAATTGTGCGGCTACCGCGCGATCGTAGCGATTCATGCAGATTCTACAAACTTCAATTAATCTTGAGTCTACTATACAAAACTGATCGATCGCGGCGGAACAAGGCGCACAAAAAAGCCCCACCGCATGGGGAACGGTTGGGTGTGTTGTGGCGAGGGTGATGGTTTGGGTTTCGCCGGATTGGGTGGGTTTCGCCATAACGCACCGATGGATGGGGAGATAAATCGGGGGGCGTTATGGTGCGGGGGGTTGGATTAATCGCGGGGCGTTACGGCGGGGTTTCAATTATCACGAGAAAGCCCAGTTTTCTTGCCGCCTAACGCACCCTACTGCTATTATTCCCACTACCGCCCAGTTATCTCTTGCACCCAGGTGTTGATTAGCTGCTCCATTGTTGGGTTGTCATCCTGAGCTGGTATTCCAGTTATCTC